>JAHFDV010000052.1 GCA_023248815.1 Myxococcales bacterium | reverse complement strand
TAGTCTTGGCTCGCGACGCTGACGAAGAAGGGATCGCTTCCCGACGAGATGTCGATGCTGTGCGCATCGAGCGGAGCGTGCGCCGAGGTGAAGGAGGCCACCGACTTGTAGTCGACGGTGCCTTCGGGAGCCGCCCAATGTGTGAGCACTTGATTCACTCCCGCGCTGCGGTAGTAGGCGTTGTAGTCGAGCACGTCGAAGAATTGCGACGGCACGGTGTTCGTGTCGGCGCGGGACGTACCGGAGATGTTGTTCATGCGATTGTCGCTGACGAGGACGTTGTTGGCGTACTCGAGATGAATCGTGTCGGGACCAAGGAGGCTCGCGCCAGTGTTCGCGGTGTCGGGGTTCGAAGCCGATCGCCCGTCGTCGTAGAACCAAACGTTGCCTTGGATATACGCGCCACGTTTGCCGTTGTTGACGACGGTGTTGTTGTAGACCTTCGAGTTCGCCGAGCAGACGCGAACGCCTGCGCCAGCGTTGTCGTAGACGAGGTTCGAAGCGATTAGCGCCTTGTCCGAGATTTCGTCCATGATGCCTGCGCCACCATTGTTGCGAACGGTGTTGTAGACGTACTTGCCGCCGGTGCAGCCCATGTCGCACCAAACGCCGAGCCCCTCGCCTTGCGTGTTTTCGATGAGGTTCTTCTGGATCGTGAAGCCGACCAGCTTCGTGAACTTCATCGCCGAAGCGCCGCACGAGTACTTGCAGTTCGTCCAGAACTTCTCCGTGTTGTTGTTGGAGAAGACGCTGTTTTGGACGACGAAGTTGTCGGGGGTCGGGCTTCCGTTCTTCGTGTTGCTGCCGCTTGCGCCGATGCCGGCGCCGCCGTTGTTCGCGAAGACCGATCGATTGATGACGCCGTTCTGCGCGATACCGAACATCAATGAAAGGCCCGCTTGTTGCGAGAAGACGACATTCTCGAAGACCTCACCCGCCGCGCCCGCGTAGATCGTTCCCGTGTTGTTCGGATACTGATGTGAAGCGTAGCGACGGAAGCCGACACCGAGAACTTTCGATCCTGCACCATTCAGCTGCATCGCCATCGGACGCGCCGCGAGCTCGACCGTGTGTCCAGAAGGATTCTTGGCGATGTAGAGGCGACGCTGGTTCCAGTCGTAGAAGAAGTTGTCACCCGTTGCCTGCGCAAGCGATGTCACTTGATGGACGTACGCTCCGTCGAAGAAGACCATCTGCGGATCGATCGCCATCGGATTTGCCGGATCGAGTGACGCATCGTGATAGCCGCACGGCCCGTCCGCCGTCGTGCGCTGCGCATCGAGCGAAACCTTGTAGTAGTTGCTCGTCGTCGCAGTGGGGAGCGTTCCGCAGAAGCTCGGCGTGCTCCACGGCAAGTACCAGTGGCCGGCGCCGTCGCTCGTCCAGCTCGTCGTGGGGATGACGTCGGTGCCGTCGAACCATGCCTTCTCGTGCGGATACGCTTGAAGCGTGATCTTCTTCGACACGACGCCGAACGTCTTTCCGACATTTGGATTGTCGTAAAAGTACCAATCACGAAACACCGCCGGTGCGGCATCGGTACCGCCCCGCACGACGATCGTTCCGCCCGTGCTCGGAAGAAGCGCAACCGCTCGATTGAGAGTACGCACGGGAGCGGTCTGCGTGCCCGCCTGCGCGTCATTGCCGGACGTCGAGAGAAATACAGCACCGGCAGGAACCGTATAGTTGCTATCGGGGATCGTCTTGCCGCTCGTGTCGAGCCCGCTCAATGCGCTCGCGATCGGATCGTTGGCCGGGGGTGGTGGTGGCGGAGGGGGTGGAGGCGTGGTCGCGATGGGCGCTGCGTAGAACCGAATGCCTTCGCTCGCGTAGCCGCTTCCTTCGAGAGCGGTTCTCTCTGCCTGCGTCACCGCAAAGCGGTGCTTACCGAGTGCGCTTTGCACGTAACGGTAGACCGGAACTAGGCAAGTCTGAGATCCCGTTGCAGCATAGAAACCGATGCCGTTGTCGGCGTAGCCGTACTTCGAGATCGCGCTCGAACGTTCTCCAGCATCGATGGTCCAGAGGAAGTCATCCTTCGCCGAGTTGTAGAGGCGATAGACCGGCGACAACCCCGTCGCGCTCGTTGTACGCGCGAAGAAGGGAGTGCCGAGATCTTGCGTGTAGCCATAGTTCTGCGTCGCATTCTGAGCTTCGCTCGAGCTCGTCGTGTAGAGCGCGGTCGACGACGACGGACGGAGGCGCGCGTACACGGCGTCAGGAAGCGACGAGCAAGCAGAGGTTGCGCTTTGGTCATCGTCGCCCTGCGAATCATCGGGAGCGGGATCGTCGCTCGGTGCACACGCGGCAACCAGGAATGTGGCGGTGAGTAGGAGGAGGAGACCTGTATTTCTCATATGTCGTGCTTGAGCACACTTCGCGCCACTTTAAGAACGTCCTGCCAGCAGGAGTCATTTCAAGGGCCGAGGGCGTTCGCGTGGGTTACTCAGAAAGTAGTTGGGACAAGCGTGTCCCAAGGTTGGGCCCCTCGACCGTCGATTTGGGACATCGCCGTCCCGGAGCAGCGCAGACAAAAGCCTGCCTTTGCCGCACTAGGCCTTTCCTCGCCGTGACCCTTGTCCCTTCGTTGACCCAATGGAGGACATCGTTGTCGAGGAGCGCTGCACCGGCAGAGTCAGCCTGTCCGCACTAGATCTTCCCCGCCGTGAACTTCGGCCCTTCGTCGATCCAACCTTCACCGACAAAGGCCGCGATCTCTTCTTCCGATGTGGTGAGTTGGTATGCATCGCCCCTTTGAAGGCGGTGCACCGCGACGCCGCATCTTTCCGGATCGGAGCTACTGAAACCGATGTCTTCGCTGACATAGCCACGCGCGAGCGCCTCGTCGCGCTCTACGGGGCTCACCGTGTAGAAGTGCAGAAAGTCTCTCTGGAGCCGATATACAGGGAGGCCGCCACCGACCGGTTTTGCGTATGCAGTGAACACCACTCCGCCGTCGACATAACCGTACGTTTTCACGGCATTCGCGGCCTCGCCGGCGGACAGTGTGTAAATGAAATCGCCGCTGGCTTTGGAGACTTGGTACACGGGCGATCCGCCGTCACACATCGCTGCGATGCGAGCATCCATGTCGCTCACGATGTTCGAGTCGATCGGCGAATCGAGCGTCGCGGCGTCCCGCGGCAAAGCGTCGTAGTCGTCGAGCGCGAAGACGAAGGAGCACGCGCCGACGGAAAGTAGGCTCAAGCTGAGGAGCACGGCGATCGCACGGCGAAACATTGGGCGCGCACTCACTATACAAGATGCCCGGTTTACCCGCCTTGCCGAGGCACGCGTGATGACGGTTTGGTCTTGGATCCAACTCCAAGTCCCGAATCCTCCGTCGCTGTCCTCTGTCCCAGTCCTCCTCCTAAACGCGACGCTCGGACCGCCTCCAGCACGCACTCTCGCCCCCTTCTCGTTCACGCCCTCCGACGAGTCATCCTCACCCCACCCGCCGCAGAATATCCGCGCGCGACGAAACGCCGAGCTTTCTCAAAATCGCTGCCATCTGATTTGCGATCGTGCGCAGCGAAGTCTTCCGCGCTCGCGCAATGTCGCGATTGTTCATCCCGCTCGCCGCGAGCTCCGCCACTTCGCGTTCCGCCGCGGTCAATCCTGCAAACGGTTTCGCGAAAGCCTCCGAAGTACGCTCGGGAATGATCAGCGCTTCGACGTTGGGCGAAGAGACGACCTTGTGAATGTGACCGCTCGAGGGGTTCCAACGAAAGAGATCCGCACGCGACCGCAGTCCTAGTTTCTTCAACGTCGAGGCGAGTAGGACGCGCGCATTCGAGGGGCTGATGCCGAGCGCATACGCGATGTCTTTCGGGGCGGCGCCCTCTGCTGCGAGTCGGGCCACCGCACCTTCGCGAGGGCTGAGCGCGCGCGGATCGAGATTCTCCGGACGGTTCTCGACCGCTGCGATGAATCGCTTGCCGTCGGATTCCCACCGATCGACGAGCGACCAGCGACCGCCCGCAAGGCCGCGCCAGAGCTCGAGCGCCTGCTCGCTGTCGCGCGTACGTAGCGGGCCACGAGCGCGCTCCATTGCGCGAACCGCATTGCGTAACGTCTCGCGCGCCGAGGCTTCCTTCGCGTCACCCTTGGCATCGTGCATGCGACCGCTCGGATCGAGCAGCGCCTGGATCGGCTCTACGCCGCGCTTCTCTCGTAGAAGCGTGCGCACTCGATGCGCCGCAGCGAGATGGCTCGCGACACGCTCCCAGGCGCGGCGTGAACGCGCATGCAGCCGCTCGATCGTGAGCGAAGGCGCAAAAAGATGGATCGAGCGCCCACCGGAGCCGTGCGCGTAGAGGCCCACGCCGTCGACGAGGCCGAATGCGCGCCCCGCGAGCTCCCAATGCGCACGAAGCGAATCGTCTCCGAAGAACATCTCGGACACGGAAACGAAGCGCAGCGGCTTTCCGATGAACGTCTCGTGAACGGAGCGCGGCGCGTCCGTCGCGACCGCCTTCAGCAACTGCTCGACGCCGGTCGTCGCGCCGCTCGTCGCAAAGGCGACCGTCTTCAGCGAATCGATCTCACCGAGGTAGGCGACGACCCCGAGCCCGAGATCGAGCGAAGGACGCGCAGCGGTCGCGAGCTCTTGCAGCCACTCTTCGTCGGTGCCGTCGAGCCAATAGGCGCGTTCGACGACGTCGACGAACGACTTCTCATTCTTCGCTGCGCGCAATCTCCTCAATGGATACGTATCAAATCCTAGCTGGCTCGCAGTGCCAAGACCCTCACGTAAATGGCCGCATAGTCATTGTGCTGGAACCAAGTCGTTGCGGGCACTCGCACGAAGCCGACTCGTTAGATTCGCATCCCATGATGTCTTTGGATCGGATCTTTCGTACGCACGCTGTTCAACCGACGACCCTCATCGTGAGTGGCATTGCCTTGGGAGTTGCGGCTCTCGTCGCGTGCTCCTCGGACGACGCGTCGTCGCCTTCGGTCGCAACAGTTCCCTTTGCGGTGACGCCGGCTGCCCTTCCCGTTCTCGATCTCGTCGGGACTTCGAGCCCCGGCGACGTGTGGACCTTCGCGCACCTCACTGGGGATCAATATCGGCTCGCGGGAGACCGCGGCACTCCGGCCGATGCGAGCGACGACCTCGTGATCGAAGGAACGCTCGGTTCGCTCGGAACGATCCCCGGAAATCAGAATGAAGACGCGAACGGCATCTTTATTTTTCGGCCGACGGGCGCCGGACCAAACGAGGGCACGCAGATCGTTCGTCTGCCCGGATTCGGGTACGTGCTCACGTTGAATCCTGGCGCCGGCCAAGATCCGATTCACGTCGTCGCGATCGACAAGGCGCCTTGCGTGATTCCCCCCAAGGCCGACTACCGCCCGTTCGAAATCGCGATTGGCCCACGTCCCGACAGCTTTCGTTTTCCAAGCGTCGGAACATTCGCGAGCGCGGCATTCCACTTCGCTCCCAACAGCAGCGCGGCCGCGTCCGAGTACTGGGATCTCATCGGTCCTTCGTGCAACGCCAACGGTGATCTGAAGTTCACGTCGATCTCGACCCCGTTCTCACGGCAAACGAATCCGCAGTACGCCGTCATCGCTCCGCCTGTCGCGGATGTCGTGGGGCGCTACGCACCGGGAGGCGCGGTGATACTCGACTACGGAAAAGGCTTCGGCGGCTCCGTTTCCATTCCGGTCGCCAATGCGCTCCCGCGGTCCGAAGACGAGGTCACGACGCTCGCGCCGCTCTATCGCAATCGATTGTTTGCAGGATACTTCACCGCAACGGCCGTGTTTCAGCCCACCGGAGCCGTGAGATCGGATCCGACCGTTGCGCGCATCACGAAGAGCCGCACTTTGGTTGCGAGTCTCGGCACGACGGACGGCCAGCTCGCCAATCTGTCGCTTCGGTCCCTCACGGGAGAGCCCGTCGCTCCGGGAACGAGCGCATCTTTCGAACTCACGACGCTGAATGCCGAACAAGGAGGCGCCGCGCTCCTCGTGAACTCGCGCAATGGCGGGGTCAATGATCTCGGTCTCGGCGGCCCCATCATTCGCGAGCCGGGCAGCCGTACGATCTCGCTCGTCCTCACGGGAGCGGCATCGGGCAACAGCAACGCGTTCCTCGACGCCATCACGCCCGCAGTTCCCTCGGGACAGGAGCTCTATCAAACCCTGTATGTCGCCTACCTCACTCTCGTCCCGCCGCGTAGCTGCGAAGCGCCGACGTTGACGTGGCCAAGCGACGTTCGCCAAGCGTTCCTCGCTCCACTCGATCGAACGACTCCAGCGACGCAGCACGTGAAGGTGACCGCGGGCGCGACGGGCGTGAGCGCGAGCAAAGACGATGGCACGGGGGAGCAACCCCTCGAGAGCACACCCGCAGTTCCCGTCAACGGCGTGCAAATCACTCCGGGGACGCGCCTCTCGCTCGACCAACCCGCGGCGAATCACGTCTGGCGCCTCTTTTGCGGCCCCGACTTCCTCTGGCGACCCGGCGCGCGCCAGGATGGAGAGCTGACGCGCGGCTACTCGAGCGATGAACCGGGCTTTGGCCTCGTGGAGAACGGCACGTACGTTCTCGAACATGGCGTCTCCGTCGATGCGGGTACCGTCGATCCAAACGCGCAGCATTTCGTAGTGCACGTATGCCCCGCTACGGGCTGCCAACGCTGAGCGTTGACGCGCTCATCGACACGCGCCGAACTGGTCCGCGCCCCGAGCCGACGGATGGCAAACCCTCGCCCTTGACCCCATCCTCGATCCCACTCCAAGTCCCCAATCCTCTGTCCTCTGTCCTCTGTCCTCTGTTCTCCGTCCTACTCCTCGACGCGACAAATGAGCGTCGTTGCAACCGCACCACGCGTCCTGGAAGCGCGATCCGTCGCGTAAAGGAATAGGACTGGGACAGAGGACGGCGACGGAGGATTAGGAGTCGGGACTCGGAGTAGGAGCTTTTGCGCACCGATTCGGCGATCGGCTCGCCTCTCTCGCAGTCGGCCTCGGCGATCGAAGACGCGACTCCTTTCGCCTTTCCACCTCCCCATCACTCCCTCTCTCCGCCCCACGACCAATCCCCTCCGCCTTGGCGACAAACCGCCCCGCGTGCCACGCCCTGCCACACCCCCCGTCCTTCCAAAACGCGCGACTTCCAGCGTTTCTCCAATGGAACGCGCATTGCTATTACCCCCCCTTGGGAGATCTCTTTTCGCTCGAGCGTTTCGCTGAGTGTTCGTGCGTCTACCGCGAAAGGACGACGGCAACATGAACGACGATAGACTGGCACGGGGGCTCGGTTGGTTCAGCATCGGTCTCGGGATCATCGAATGCCTCGCGCCGGAAAAACTTCAGCGCCTGCACGGCATCTCCGGGCACTCGACATTGGTGCGCATGTACGGCGTTCGCGAGATCGCCGCGGGCGTCGGCATTCTCCGAGCGACGGGCGATCGCGGTAGAGCGCGATGGCTTCGTGTGCGGCTCGCGGGAGACGTGCTCGATCTCGCGACACTGGCGACCGCGTTTACGGCGCGCGGAGCTAAGCGTCTTCCTCTCGCACTCACGACGGCAGCCGTGGCGACCATCACCGCCATCGACTTCATCGCGCAAGAACGGTTGGAGCGGGCACACGTTGCTCGCTCTCGCGCGCTCCCCCTGGAAGGGCCGGACGCGTTGTTGCACGGACAGCGGCGGGTGCTCACGAACGACGAGAAGGTCGACTTGGAGAGCTTCGATTCATTTCCAGCGAGCGATCCCCCGGGAACCTATTGACGCGTAGCCAGCCCGCGAGAGGTGCTTCGGCTAGTGAGTGATGACTTCAGCGACGAGCTTGCCGTCTACTTTCGCTGTCTCGAGACCCGTCTGCCGCGAGCACTTCCCGAAGTACGCTCTCGTCTCCCTCGCTGAACGCACAAAGAATCACGCGAATCTCGGCCCCCTTCGCGCGGAGCCACTCGCTCACGGTTCGCACCGCGATCTCGCTCGCTTCACGAAGTGGGTACCCGTAGATCCCCGTCGAGATCGCAGGGAAGGCGAGCGACGTAATTCCATGTTGCTCGGCGAGCTCGAGGCTCGTGCGATAACAGGACGCGAGAAGCTCGGCCTCGCCCGATGCGCCTCCTCGGTAGACCGGTCCGACCGTATGAATGACGTGCCGCGCTTTCAGGCGATAACCCTTCGTGATCTTCGATTGGCCGGTCTTGCATCCTCCGAGGGTCCGGCATTCTTCGAGCAATTCGGGGCCGGCTGCGCGGTGAATCGCGCCGTCGACTCCTCCCCCACCGAGCAGCGATGTATTGGCAGCGTTGACGATCGCGTCGACGTCGAGCGTGGTGATGTCGGCTTTCAGGACTTCGATGGACATGAGGATTGCCTATGTATGACGAGAGCCTGCACTTTCGGCGATCGGAATCGGCTCTTTCGCGGTCGCAATCGGCAAGCAGCAATCGAACTCATTCTGTTGGGACCGGCTACCCAATCTCGCGCTTCATCCCCTCGCGATACGTCGGATAGCGCAGCGTCACCCCGAGCTCCTTCAAAATACCGCTCGCATCGACCCGGCGATTGCGGCGCAGCGACTCGTGCACCTCTTCCGGCGGCACCGACGGCGGCATCGCGCAGCCGTACTCGGCACGGATCCACGAGACGACATCGCGCTGTTTCGCGGGCTCGCGATCTCCAACGACGAACGTCCGTCCTCGAACGCTCGAGCTCGCGAGAAGGAGCGCGGCGAGATCGTCGACGTGGATGCGCGAGATGACGTTGTCGCCTGCGCCAGGGAGCTTGTGGAGGCCGCTCACGACGCGAACGTGCATGCCGCGATCCGGCCCGTAAATACCGGGTGCCCGCAGAACAGTGCCTCCGATCTCGCGGTACGCCGCCTCCGCGTCCAAGCGCGGGCTCGGAGACGCGGAGACCGGCGTCGTATCGTCGATCGTCCCCGTCGCATCCCCATATACGCCCGTCGTCGATACGTAAGAGACGGCGCGGGCATGGCGAAGGAGCTTCGCAAGCTCGGCGTCGGTTTTTCCATCGGGGGGAAAGCAAATGACGGCGTGCGTATCTGCGTCGACGCACTCGCGCGCTACATCCGGTGCGAGATCGCGCGTCACACGGAAGCCCTTGTTCGCGAGACTCTCGGCGCGCTCCTTCGAGCGGACGACTGCGAGCACGTCCATGCCGCGCGCAGCAGCGAGCTCGGCCACGCGACTCCCCGTGTATCCCGCACCGAATACGACGACTTTGTGCGGTGGTGGCGACATTGGGGAAGAGACTAGCGGCTTTGGCGGTACTCCCACCGCCCGAAGAGCGTCAGCACGTGAAGACCGCCGTCGGCGCAGCGCGCGCGGAGCAATCTGCCGAGAAAGCTCGCCAGTAGCTCTGGCCAATCGCGGTAAGAACCAAACGAGCTGAATGACAACGAAGACCATCGAGCAAAAAGAAGTCGTCGACCTGGGCCGCGCGCTGAGAACACGCGGATACCAGTTCATCGCCGTGACACCGGCCACCCATCGACGGGTCCTCGAGCGCGCCGACGCGCAAGGGCGAGCTTCCGCGCGCACGCTCCGCGACGCGTTCGGCTGGAATCGCCCGTTCTCGCGTACCGAGATCGAAGAAGAGATCTTCGATCTCGCGTTGCGTGCCGGCATCCTCGTGGCCCAGGGCGAGGCTCGTGGCGAGAGCTTCCGTTCGCGTGTGCGCTTTTCGACCCTCGAGCAGAACATCTACGTGCACTCGAGCTACCCGACGAGCGAAGACGATGCCGTCTTCTTCGGTCCGGACACCTATCGCTATTGCCGCTTCATTCGCGAAAGTTGCCGTGACCGTCGGTTTCGACGTGCGGTCGATATCGGCGCAGGAACGGGAGTCGGCGGACTCGTGGCGAGAGAGTTTGCAGATGAAGTCGTGCTCTCGGACGTCAACGAACGCGCATTGGAGTTCGCCGCAGTAAACGTTGCGCTGGCGGACACGAATGCGTCGACGACGAGCCTTCAGAAGAGCGACGTTTTGCGCGACATCGAAGGGCCGATCGATCTCGTGGTCGCCAACCCGCCCTACATGGCCGATCCGAAGAGCCGCGCCTATCGCGATGGAGGCGGCGAGTTCGGCGAAGAGCTGACCACCCGAATCGTCCGCGAATCAATCGAGCGACTGTCTCCCGGCGGTCGGCTCGTGCTCTATACCGGCGCCGCCATCGTCGATGGCGTCGATCAGATTCAAAAGGCGGTCTTGCCGCTCTGCGAAGGCGATGGGATCGCCTTTCGGTACGAGGAGCTCGATCCCGATGTGTTCGGGGAAGAGATCACGACGAACGACGCCTACGCGCGCGTCGAGCGAATCGCGGCGGTTGGGCTCGTCGTCACCAAGGCCTGACATCCCCGAATGACGACGGCGCCCCGACGACCGCACCTCGTCGCAAGTGGCACACACCGTGCTCTCACCCGCTGCCATGAACAAGACGATGCGAACGCCTAACACGTCTCTGCGTGACCGGGTCGTCGTCATTACCGGAGCTTCGAGTGGCATCGGACGCGAGACTGCCGTGCAATTTGCGAGTCTCGGTTGTCGCGTCGTGCTCGCCGCGCGGCGCGAGGGGAATCTCCGTGACGTCGCCATTCTCTGCGAGGCGGTGGGCGGTGAGGCGCTCGTCGTCGTCACGGACGTCACGAGTGAGGCAGAAGTGAATCGGCTCGCGGAGACGGCAGTGCGCGAGCTCGGGCGAATCGACATTTGGATCAACAACGCCGGCGTAACGCTCTTCGGCTTTCTCGATGAGGGGCCTTTCTCGGCGCATCGACGCGTCATCGAGACGAACGTCCTCGGAGCGATGCTCTGTGCGCGCGCCGTGCTGCCGCGCTTCAAGGCGCAGGGATTCGGCACGCTCGTCAATGTCGGCTCGCTCTTGAGCAAAGTCGCGCAGCCGTTCGTGCCGTCCTACGTCATCAGCAAGTTTGCGCTGCGCGGCCTCACGGAAGCGCTTCGCGCCGAGATCGCCGAGCACGAGGACATTCACGTCTGCAGCGTCTTTGCGTTCGCGTCGGATACGCCCCACTTCGAAGAAGGCGCGAACTTTCGAGGGAAGCGTCCGCACCCGATCTCGCCGATTCAATCTCCCGAGACCATTGCTCGAGCCATCGTCGATCTTGCAGCTCATCCGCGGCACGAGGTGCACGTCCCGAGCTACATGGTGCTCGGCGTTGCGGTGCATCAGCTCTTTCCGCGCACGGTCGAGCGCGTCCTTTTGCGGACGCTGAGTCGCTTCCATTTCGACGACGAGCCCGAGCAAGACAACGAAGGAAATCTGACCTCCCCGTCGATGCAGGACGGGACGGTTCATGGGAGCAGACCACCTCTTGCTTCGATGGCGACACTCGTTGCGTGGTCGGTAGCCGAGCTCTTGAAGATCGAAGCGAGCACCCTTGCGCGCGAGGTGCGAGGTTGGAAGCGCCTCGTGACGAGCAAAAGGACCGCCTCCGTAGAGGCGCTGTGACGGCGGCAACGGCCTATGATGCGGTGATCGTCGGTTCGGGGCCGAATGGTCTCGCGGCTGCCATCGCCCTTCAGTCGTCCGGGCTCTCGACACTCCTCGTCGAAGGGGCCGACACTGCGGGGGGCGGAATGCGATCTTCCGCGCTCACGCTCCCCGGGTTCATGCACGACGTCTGCTCGGCCATCCATCCACTCGGCCGTGCTTCACCGTTCTTCAAAACGCTCGGTCTCGAGCGCTTTGGGCTCCAGTGGATCGAGTCGACCTCATCGGTCGCGCACGTGCTCTCGTCGAATCACGTCGTCACGCTCGAGCGCTCACTGGACCAAACCGTCGCAGCGCTCGGTGGCGACGGGCAGCGCTATCGCGACTTGATGACGCCCTTCGTCGAGAGCTTCGAGAAGCTCTTGCCGTTGATTCTCGCGCCGCTTCGTTTTCCCGAGCACCCATTTTTGATGGCGCGATTCGGTCTCGAGGCCGTGCAATCGATGACGACCTTGGCGCGTAGGTTCGATGGTCACGAGGCCCCCGCCCTGCTCGCAGGAATTGCCGCCCACGCGATGATCCCGCTCGAGGAGCCCGTCACGGCGTCCTTCGCGCTCGTGCTTGCGCTCGCGGCGCATGCCGTCGGTTGGCCGGTCGCAAAAGGCGGATCGCAGTCGCTCGCCGATGCGCTCGTCGCGCACTACGAAGCGATCGGCGGGAAGCTCCAGCTAGGCCGGCCCGTGAATCACGTGTCGGAGCTCCCCCACGCGCACGCGATCGTGCTCGATGTCTCGCCCAAGAACGTTCTGCGGTTGGCGGGGGATCGACTCACGCGAAGCTATGTCGACCGCCTCCGACGGTTTCGCTATGGGCCCGGCGTCTACAAGGTCGACTGGGCACTCGATGGTCCCATTCCTTGGACCGATCCGCGGTGCACCGGCGCGCTCACCGTTCATCTCGCAGGACCTCTCTCCGAGCTCGCCTCTCGCATTGCCGAGACGCACGAAGGTCGCTTCGCGAAGCGGCCATTCATCATCGTAGGCCAGCCGTCGCTCGTCGATGAGACGCGCGCGCCAAAGGGAAAGCAAACCGCGTGGGCCTATTGCCATGTTCCGCACGGCTCGTCGGTCGATGCACGCATTGCGATCGAGTCCGAGATCGAGCGGTACGCTCCAGGCTTCCGAGACATCGTTCTCGCGAGAAGCAGCCGCAACGCCATCGAGATGGAGGCGCACAATCCAAACTACGTGGGCGGCGACATCAACAGCGGCGTCTCCGACTGGAAGCAACTCTTCTTTCGTCCCATGGCGAAAGTCGATCCTTACGCCACCTCAGCCGAAAACATTTTCTTGTGCTCGTCCTCGACGCCGCCCGGAGGCGGTGTGCATGGAATGTGCGGGTACTGGGCCGCGCAGTCCGTGCTGAAGCGCCGGTTCGGTCAGGCGCGTTCCAGGTAGAGAAGCGCAGAGCTTCGCCCGCCATCGGAATCGGAATCGAACTCGAACTCGGATTCGCAGGCGCAGTCGCAGTCGCAGTCGGCGATCGGAATCGGAGACGCGACCAAAAGGCGCCTTTACAGCTCAGCTGCGCGTTCCGAAATCCCGCTCCGCGTCGCGTCTCCGATCGCCGACGCCGACTGCGAGAGCAGCCGACTCGGATTCCGAGCAGATGATTCCGAGTCCGAGCGATCCGGGACATTGCAGATTCCACGCGTAGCGGTAGTCCGAATAGTGGAGGGTGATCGCTTTCCCTTCGCCAGGAAAGAAGCCTTCGAACCCCTCGATCGCGTTGCCGCTCAACGCGATGCGGAGATCGTTCGTATCGAGCTGACGGACGCCTCATGCGCGACTTAATAAGAGACGAAGAGGGGCCGAGAGCACGATCTCATGCCACAGCCTGGCTCCATCGCTCGAGCAGCAGCGGAAGCAGCACTTCTCGCCACGTCACGAGGTGAACCCAGCCGGTCGACATTCCGGCATGCGCCAAGGCTTCGCAAAAGACTCGTTCTGGCGCGCTCGTGTCGAGGAGCTCGACGCCGACGACGCTCTTGAATGCCGCGAGGAGCACACCCTTCGTCTCCTCGACCGTCGCAGGCAGTGGCGTCCCCGTAAGCTTTTCCTTCAGTGCGCGCCATGCACGCGGATCACCGCGAAGCCCCCAGCGCGCGGGCTCCGGCTCGAACAAGTCTCCGATGAATCTCACGGCGCATCTTACTTCCATCGTCTCCGTCCGTCGCTCGTCGCGCCTGCGCATCTCGCGCATTGCCAGGCGCGCGATTCTTCGCTTTGCTCGACCCATGAATCCCCTTCGCTCCGCGACCGCGCGTCACGCAGACTCACGATGACGGCTTCCCACATTCGAATCGAGCGCCTCTCCCGAGGCGACGAAGTCCTCGCTCGTGCGCTCTTCGCGATGATGAGCGAAGTGTTCGAGGAAGAGCACGATGAGTTGGGCGACGACTTCGTCGCTCGCCTCTTGCGGAGCGACCAACTCTGGGTGCTCGCCGCAACGCGCGATGGTTCGGTCGTCGGCGGTCTCACGGCGCACACGCTGCCGATGACCCGCTCGGAGTCACACGAGGTCTTCATCTACGACATCGCCGTCCTCGCCTCCGAACAGCGAAAAGGCATCGGCAAGCAACTCGTCACGCAGCTGATCTCAATGACGAAACTCATCGGAGTCGAATCGACGTTCGTCGTCGCCGACAACGAGGACGAACACGCGCTCGACTTCTATCGCGCCTTGGGTGGCGTCGCTTCGCCGGTGACGATGTTCACGCTTTGATCGGACCATCCGCTTCGCACCATTCCCTCCCGCGCTCGTCTGGGACGGGTTGGAGCTCGAGGTTTCGTCCGTCTTTATATTTTATTGATCTGCCGTCGCGGTCTTCTTACCCAATCTTGATGCGGCTCGCTCCAGACTCGACGCTGGGAAGTGAGGTGGCTTGCATGACGGCCGGGCAGCGCGAGAAAGAGAATCTGGCGGAAGATACGGTGACCGCCAGCGGTCAGCGCCCCGCGAGCGTCGTCGTCCCTCGGCATGGCGAGCTGTTCTTTCCTGCCGTCGTCTTTTGGAGCGTTGCGCTGATCCGAGTCGTCGGCGCCGTTTGGCTCGAGAGGTTCGACGCAGAGCCGATCGTGGCGGCGACGTTGCCATGGCTATTCAGAACGCACCTCGCCTTCTACGCGCGAAGATTCGGAGTCACGCTCGCGTCGTTCGTGAAGTGGCGCAGATGAGGGCGCGCTCGAGCACGTGTTCTCGGCCGCGGTGCACGACACCCTCGCCCAATCGACTTCGCAGGTGATCCGAGTCGGGGTGAGGTGCGCCAATGTGCACGCTTCACGGCTCTCGCCGCTAGCTCTTGAGCCGAAGAGCGGCTTCAGTTTGTTTCGAGCTCGGCCGTTTCAATGAGTGATGTCTACATCGGGGGCGTATCGGGCGGGGACGGGTGTGGTCGACATGGGCGATCTGGACTTGCTAGAGCCAATGGAGCTTCGGCGCCGGCTTCTCGTTGCGTTCGGCAACGAGAAGTTCGATGCGCCCATCCTTCCGAAGATCGCTCTCGACTTGTTCGAGCTATCGCGACGCTTGGACGTGACGATCCCAGCGATCGTGCACCTCCTCGAACAAGATCCGATCCTCGCGGCTTCCGTCCTTCGCCTCGCGCAGTCCGCAGCTTTTTCCGTCGCCCTCCCCGTGCAATCTCTGCAGGAAGCCCTCGTGCGATTGGGCCTCGAGACCGTTCGAGATTTGTCTTTCCAGGTCGCGGTATCCGCTCGTGTGTTTCGCGCGCCTGGCTACGACGAGCCGATGGACAAGCTCATGCAGCACTCGACTGCGGTCGCGCACGTGTCGCGAATCGTCAGCAAGCGGACCGAGCTCTTCGGCGAATACGCATTTCTCTGCGGCCTTCTTCACGACGCCGGAATTGCGGCCTCGCTCGTCGTCCTGGCGAACGTCCCGCGCGGCGGCCACAATCGGCGTAGCGGATGGGATCGTCACCGAGCTCGGGTACGGACTCGAGGGCAAGCCATGGGCCGGGAGTGAATGGGCGCTCAGGGCTCTTGGGTTGAGCGCGGAGACGAACGACATCCTCCGAAAGGAAGCGGAAGTTCACCTTCGCGACATCATGGGAATCACCTAGGACTCCTTCCGGCAGGTCGGCGATCCTCGCGCGTCTTCCCATCGACGCGGCAACTCGTTCATGATGCCGCTCATGCGCAACGTTCAAGGCATCGCATTTCCTTCTTTTCTTTACGGAACCGCGTGGAAAGAAGACGCGACGGAGGCATGCGTGGCGTCTGCCCTCGCGGCTGGGTTTCGCGGCATCGACACGGCCAATCAGCGAAAGCACTATTTCGAGGAGGGAGCGGGGCGCGCCATCGCACGTGCCATCGCCGACGGGCACGTCACGCGCGAGGAGCTCTTCATACAGACGAAGTTCACGTTCGCACGCGGTCAAGACCAGCGTCTCCCGTATGATCCGAAGGCGCCCGTTGCAACGCAGGTCGAGCAGTCTTTCAACTCTTCGCTCGAGCATCTCCGCGTCACGTATCTCGACTCGCTCGTCCTGCATGGCCCGACGCACGCGCAAGGTCTCGCGCCCGAGGATCACGAAGCCTGGGCTGCGATGGAGAAGATTCATGCCACTGGCGGCGCACGGCTCATCGGCATCAGCAATGTCGCGGCCGATCAGCTGAAGCTCCTCATCGAGGCCGCGAAGGTGCGACCCGCGTTCGTGCAGAATCGCTGCTACGCGCGCGACGGGTGGGATGAAGAAGTGCGATCGATCTGCGACGCCAAGGGAGTCGTTTACCAGGGCTTCTCGCTCCTCACCGCCAACCCTAAAGTCGTCGCGAGTGCAACCGTCGCGAAGATCGCCGAGCATCATCGGCGTTCGCGCGAGGCGATCGTCTTTCGCTTCGCACTGGATCTCGGAATGCTGCCGCTGACGGGAACGAAGAATCCGGAACGCATGAAGATCGACTTGGATTCCGAACGGATCGCGCTTTCACTCGAAGATCGAAAGGCGATCCTCGCGCTCTAGCCACGTCGACGCACCCCCGACGGTGAGGCTCCCCTCCGCCAATGCCGACGACTCATCGCAGAAAGGTGAATCCGGCATCCCGACGACCACGGCACGTTACGTGCTTCGTTCGCTTCGAGCCGTCGCTCTTCGTCGATCCGCTCGAAGGAGAAAATGCGTTGGATACGATTGCGCGAGTGATCCGCAGTATGGAGGTCGATTGGATCCTCGACCTCATCGACGCGCTACTCGAGCAGCGCGGCGCGGGCGAGGGCCGTGACCAGGTGTCGGCGCTCGCGCGGATCTCCGTAGGTGTAACGGGTCACATTGCTGTCGAGGATACGGAGCTTTTTCCGCTCCTTCTACGCTCCAATCCGCGACTCGCGCGCGTCCTCCCACACTGGGGATTTCGTCTTTCTCCCGATCCCAGCTGCGCACGAGCTGCGCGCGCGTGCAAACGCTGCGTCACCCGAGCGCGCGCAACCCGCGCGTTCGGCACGAGTTCGCTCGTGTCACGCTGTCGAGCTCAGGTCGAAGATCGCGGCGGTGCCGAGGTACTAGGGGGGACGGCAGACCGTGCGCCGCTTCGCGGTCCGCGTGACGACTCCTTGGGAACATCTTCGGGGGATCCGCTCTCGGCAGCGCTTGCGGGCTTCCTTCGGATCGCCGCCTCGCCGCACACCTTGAACTCCAAGAGGAGACGCTTGGCGCGAGGAACATCTCCCGTGAAGCTCGCGGTCGTGAGCGGGCTCTGAAGGATACGGCTCAGTCCGGCGACGTCTCGTTCCTCGAGCTCGTCGACCTCGCCAAATCCCATCGACCAGTCGGGGAACTCCCGTCGGTCTTCCTGACCCGAGAAGAGGACTTTCATCCGTTCGTGCCGAGGGTCCTTCGCAATTCTGCCGAGGATCGTTCGAACGGCGGCCTCTTCTCCTTCCAACACCTGCAAAAAGGTTCCGTGTTGGAAGAGAAGCATCCCCGTCACGCCCACCTTCTCGTTGTCGCGCGCGCCTTCCGTAGGAGCTCCACAATCTGTGCCGAACTGAAGGGCGACGCTGCGCTGCTGATGTAGATGAGTTGAAACATGGACCAAACATCTCCAAGGAGGCTCCACAGAATTTGCGCTGCGCCTTCGTGAGCGTTCTGATTCTGGGTTACGTAGATGGGAACGGTTGCTGGGGCTCAAAGCTTTAGCGTCCACGAACGCTTTTCGATCGTGGCCATCTTCGCTGCAGGTCACGCGTCGAGCTTGTCGACGAGAGGCTTCAAGAAGTCCGTCATCGGCCGCGCCTTGAAACGCTCGTGGAACGTCGCGGCGAGCTCGCGGAGATCGGTCCGAGCACGTAAGGCGCGGCAGTGCTCGACGACGTCGCCTTCGGTCCAAGAGAAGACGTCCTCGAGTCCTTCTTGCCCGACTCCCCCTTCCCCTCCGACGAGAACGCTGTTGTTCGCCAGATAGAGAATGCGCCCCTGCGGCAAGTGCGTCATCGCCTCGCTCTGACGAATCGTGAGGACGACTTCCGCGCGAGCGATGAGATCGTTTCGGTAGATGTGAGGCGTGTCGAATTCGACGCGAAGGTCGTAACCGAGCGCCGCAAGCTTATCGAGGATCACCTTTCGGCGCGGCGTCACGCTTCCGTAAAAGAGGAAGTCGATGTCGCGGGTGCGTTTCGGCACGATCTCGTTCATGGCCGGGTGGTACCCAAAGCGAAGAATGTCGGCGCGGATGTCTTGGCGGCGAAGCTCGTCGACGTTCTCAGGCAGCGAGTCCCACACCGCACGCGCACCGCGGTAAAGCGGAACGACGACATCGTTCCATCTTGGGTCCTCGGTCTCGTTGACACGGCCTCCGCGGAGAATCTCCGTTTGCATGACGACCCAATTTTTTGCGGGGCCGAGGATCTCCTCCATCTCTACCGCGCGCGCGACATGGTGCGTGCCGATCAGGATGTTGGTCGCGTCCTTCACGCAGCGGTTTCGTTCGAGGGTGCAATCGTGGCCCAACGATTCGATCGAATGAACGATGTAGCGCGAAACATCGTACAGAAAATGCGCGAACGGGTGCCGCGGCGGATCGATGAGGGTGACGTTGAAACGCATCCCGCTCGGCTCTGCAAGAATCACGCACAGGGAGGAACCGCATCACTCTCGAGTGAACTCGAATGGTTCCGGCGTACGACGCCATCCTCCCGTCATCCCCTCCCCTTCGAGAGCGTCAAAGCCATGACGCTAGGACGCTCTTTTCTCGGGAGATCTGCGCGTAATCCAAGGGGCATACGCCTTGCAATTCGGTGGTGAGCCCATGAAAAAACCCCATCCGTGCCCCGACAATCATCACGTCGAAGCGAAGTTGTTCGAGCTGATCGGCAAGCAGGTCGCGACCGAGAACAAGGGCGCGTTCGCTGCGGGCGCAACGCTCCGCTACGTGAGCCGAAGACCTCTCGCGAAGCTCCTTTGCCACTACGAGATCTTCAAGATGATCGCCGATCTTCCGGGGCACATCGTCGAGCTCGGCGTCTTCAAAGGCGAGTCGCTGCTCCGCTTCGCTCAACTGAGCGAGATCTTCTCTCCCTATGATCGCAGCTTCGACATCATCGGGTTCGACAACTTCAAAGGCTTCCCCGAGCTCCACGAGCGAGATGGGTCGACGAGCGCGCGAAACGACAAAGCCGTCGGTGGTTGGTCGTCTTCTGCTTTCCGCGAAGAGCTCGGAGAGCTCATCAACGTGTTCGATCACGATCGCTTCGCGCCACAAAAGCCACGCATCAGGCTCGTCGAAGGTGACATCCGAGAAACGCTGCCCGCATTTGCGGAGGCCAACAAGGGCGTGAAGATCAAACTGCTGCACCTCGACGCCGACCTCTA
>JAHFDV010000713.1 GCA_023248815.1 Myxococcales bacterium | reverse complement strand
CGATCGCGGGATCGGTAGAAAGAAAGAGCTGTCCGACGCCGTAATCTCCCACGGGCGGAAGCGTTATCTGCGAGCTCGCGAGTGTTCGCGAAAAGAACGCGTGAGGAATGCCGGTAAGGATCCCGGATCCATCGCCCGACATCGGATCGCTCCCCGCGGCTCCGCGGTGTGCGAGGCGCTTCAGAATCTCGAGGCCCTTTTCCACGATCTCGTGCGATGCCGGCCGATGCAGACGAGTGACGAATCCGAGCCCGCACGCGTCGTGCTCGTTGGCCGGGTCGTAGAGGCCGCTCGCGGCCGGGAGATTCATGAACTGATCTTGCGCGATTTGACGCGACGCATCAAGCACGCTCTGCGCGTTTTTCGCCGAGGGGCGCGTCCCGCGTAACGTTCTGACGGCGTCGCGTAAGCCTCAACCTTCGTTGAGCGCGCGCCACAGTGTCTGCAGGTGGCAAAGCGTCCCCGTGACCTGCCCGAAGCAGAGCTCGTCGCCGGGATAGATGTCGACGAACTCGCCCTTCGCGAGCTTCTTACCGTTGACGCTCGTGCCGTTGGTGCTCTCTGCGTCTTTGAGAAAATAGCCGCCAAGCGGATCGGTATCGAGGATCGCATGCTTCGTTGAAACGCTCGGGTGAAGCAGAATCAAATCGGACGACTTCGACCGACCGACGCTGACGAGCGGATCATTGGAATGCTCGCCGCGCTTGTTGATGATCGCCGCCGCATGCGTCCCGCGCTCTAGTCGCTTCGCGAGGACGGCCGGCGTGAGCTCCTCGTCCGCCTTACCACGACGCATTCGCTTCGAATCGAGTGGCGATATCTTCGTTCGTGAGGCGACCCTCGGCGACGAGCCGTATCCACTACCGAAGCTCGCCTGATCTTGCCCCCAAATGAGCTCGAATCCGGCGGCGAGATCTTTGTCGTCGGCGATGTCGACCAAGAGGAGCATGAGCGGGCCGAGCGTCGGCATTGTCACCTGCGACTGTCGCTTGATGAGCTCGACGAGACCTTGCGGACCAATCTTCACGAATTTTTTCCCCTCTGCGTCTTGAAACCCTTTGTCTTGGAACCCTGCGCCTTGGAAATGGCCGCTCTCAAAAAGAGTATGTGCCGTTGACGTTGAGCCACACGACTTCTTGCGTGTACGTACCGTCGGCGCTGGGCGACTTCGACGGATTCTGGAGCTGGTCCGTGTTGCTCGTGCCTTCAGTGTCCACCTTGAAGTAGTGGAACATGTTCAAGCTGCCGGCGAGCGAGAAGTGGTTGCTGAACGAGTGACGCGCGCCCGCGGTGAAGGTCATGCGCGCCGAGTCGACGGCGGCAGCATCGATCGCCGACTTGGGAACGGCAGAGTTGTTTCCACCGACGCTACCGAAGAGCTCGCTACGTCCTTCATTGAAGAAGTAGCCCGCGCCGAGACGAGCGCCGAACGTGTTGCGCCAGTTGCGCGGGATGTTGAGGACGATGTCTCCGCCCGAGATTTCTGCGCCAGTTTGCTTGTTGACGTCGCACGCAGCCCCGGGGGCCACGACACACTGGTTTTCGAACGCGGACCAGAGGACCATCTCGGTGTCGGCGCGCAGCTCGAGCCGCGGATTCACTCGCCAGTTCACGCCGAGACGAAACACGTCCGGATACGTCTGGAGAAGATCGACCGCCTGTGACGAGTTTTCACCGGGGTTCGTGCCGCTCTGCGCGGTGAGCTCGCCGTTCAAGCGCATCTTTCCGAAGTTCGGCTTGGAGGTCCACGAAGCGCCGATACGGAGCTTGTTCTTCACCGGCTCCATGTAGACGCCCGCGCTGATTCCGGCTTGCACGCCGCTCACGTCGAGAAGGGTTCGGCCTTCCGAGTAATTGCCGTTCGCAAGCTGCAGTCCGTCGTCGTTGTCTGGAACGTTGCGCGCACGAATGGTGTTGACGGTGTTGTAGATGAGGCTGGCGTTCACGCCGAAGCTGAGATTCCAGGCCTTCTCGAACGTGTAGGAAATCGCGAGCGTGTTGTAGACGGACAGCGTGCGTCCTTCGATGTTGTGCCAGCGCTGCGAGCCGTCGATGCCGCCCGATGCGATCGGATCGTTTGCGAATCGGTCCTGCTTCTTCCAGGACGCCTGACCGCCGAAGGGAATGTAGGCCGCGTAGCCGACGCGAAGCGGGCTCTTCAACCCGAGATCGGAGACGGCGCTGAAGTATCCGAGCGCGATGAGATTGACGAGGTTCGACTCACCGGTGTTGGCATCGCGATATTTCTTCGCGGCGTCCGACTGATTGCTCTCGTCGGCGAGCGTCCGGTTGCCGAGTGCTGCATTCGAGCGGTCGTAGGTGACGAAACGAACGATGGCCGCGGCGTCCAACGTCAGAGACGTCGTCTTCTCGGTGCCGCCCATG
>JAHFDV010000712.1 GCA_023248815.1 Myxococcales bacterium | reverse complement strand
GGAGCCCCGCGTGCTGCGCCGCGTGCTCCGCGAAGCTCGAATAGGCGTTCTCGAGCGCGTGCTTGTCGTTGTCGAACATTCCCGGACGCATGTGTGGCGTCGCGACCACGCGCGCGAATCCCAGTGACCCGAGGCCACGTAGCATGGCGATTCCATCCTCAACGGAACGGGCTCCGTCGTCGATCGCGGGCAAAAAATGGCAATGAAGATCGATGAAGCCGGTCATGGGCGGAATACGATAGACTGAGTCCGCCCCCATGGCTTCCTTGAACCCGCTGACCCGCGAGCTCGTGTTCAAGCTCGTGTTTTACGGGCCTGGGCTCGGCGGCAAAACGACGTGTCTGTATCATATTCACGAGACGACGCAGGCCGAGAACCGCGGAAATCTCGTGTCGTTGGCGACCCCGACGGACCGCACGATCTACTTCGATTTTCTGCCGCTGCGTCTTCCGCGCGTTCGCGATCTCGGAGTGCGCCTCCAGCTCTTCACGGTGCCCGGGCAGGTCTATTACACCGCCACGCGCAAGTTGGTTCTGACGGGGGCCGATGCCGTCGTGTTCGTCGCGGACTCCCAAGAGCCTCGAATGGAAGCGAACGTGGAATCTCTCGAAGACCTCGAGCGAAACCTCGCGGATCACGGTCATCGGTTGGAGAATTTTCCCATCGTATTTCAGTGGAACAAGCGAGATCTCCCCGGCGCCATTGCCATCGAAGAGCTCGAGCGTCGACTCAACCCCCACAAATTTCCCTCCGTCGAGTCGACGGCGACGACGGGCGCCGGCGTCTATGAAGCGCTCGAAAAAGCGACCAAGCTTGCCGTCGGGCAATATCTTGCGGAGCTCCCCGCAACGAAGGAACGTCCGCAAACGCCCGCGCTCAGCGAGTCGAATGGAATGGGCGACGCGATTCGCTCCGCGCTCGAAGCGACGAATCAAGCCGTGACGGTTCCTCCTAAAGTTCCACCAGGATCCGGAACGCGTCCCGCTCCGAGTCCGCCGCCGCCGAGCACACGCGCTCCGCGTTCGGGCCGCCCCGTCGTTCCCGTCATCGAGCTCCACGAATCGGAGTCGCGAGTCTCCATCGCCGGCGCCCCCGCGAAGGGCCCGAGCGGTGGCTCGAATCCAGCCCAAGGCCGTGAAAGCGCGCCAGCGGCCGTCCACCTGGCAGCGATCGACGCGCAGCCCCTCGTGCGCACGCAAACGTCTCGCAGTGATCTCGGCCGCACGAATGGATTGAATGGCCCGCCTTCGCAAGGGCCGCGATCGCAAGGGTCACGTGCCCAAGAGTCTGGATCCAACTACAGCGCTACCGGGATTCCGCAGGCGGGCACGGCGTCGCAGGCAAGCATGGGTTCACAAGCAAGCAGTGCTCCCCAGGGAAACAGTCGCTCGATGACGCCGCTCGCAGTGCGCGCCGTCAGCTCGATTGGGTTCACGCTCTCCGACTTATTTCCCTCCGGCGAACGTCCGCTCGCGCGCCGCGTCGAAGAGCTGCTCGCGTCGGGCGATGCTCCTGGTGCACTCGACGCGTGCGACGATCTCGTTCACCGGAGACTCGCGGCGGGCACGGCGGCGTCTGGGCACTCGGAAGCGCCGCGCGATCCCGCGATTGCCTGCATGCTTCTCGGGATCGATGGGCGTCGGTTCTTGAAGTTTCGCGCGCTCGTTCGCGCCGTGCGCCAGGGCGGCGAAGCGACCGTGTCCGAAGCGATGGAGTACTATCTATTCTTGCTGGAAGTACGCCGAGCGACTGATCTGATGAGGTGAACCGAGCGCTAACGCGGCGTTCACGTTCGTCTTTCTTATTCGAGATTGGTAGAGAATTGATTCGACATTGCAGCGGCGAGGAAGTCATCCATCGTCATTGCTAGTGGACGGGGGACGTCCTTCGGCGTGAAGAATTTCACTTCTCGGATCTCGAGCGGATTTTCGGCGCGAAGATCCGATTCGGAAACGCTTCCACTGAGCGTCGCGCGCACGAGAACCGTCACCGCGTGGAACCGCGGGTCGCGGTCGGGGCGTGAAAATACGTGGATTACGTTGCCGAGTTTCGCGTTGCGAACGCCCGTTTCTTCGCGAAGCTCGCGGACGAACGCTTCACCGAAGGTCTCGCCCCATTCGAGCGTGCCCCCGGGAAGCGCCCATGTGTCCGTGTCGGCGCGCTTGATGAAGAGCACTTCGCCGCGCTCGTTCTCTAGATGAACCGCAAGCCCGACGACGGGTCGTTTCAACACGTGGCGCAAGATCTCGCGACCGATCGTGAGGACGGGGCGGGGGAGATCGCGAAGCGGTGAAAAACGCGGCATGGAGTCGCCCATCTATACAATGGGTCGGCGAGGCGAGGTTCGCGAAGAGAGAGTGTGCCTAGGAAGCGCGAGTGATAGAAC
>JAHFDV010000711.1 GCA_023248815.1 Myxococcales bacterium | reverse complement strand
GTAGTCGCCCGTGTCGATCGCAATCATCGAAAGGAGGCGCTCGCATGCGGCTTCACCGCGCGGATTTTGGAGCTCTTGGAAGAGCGTGCGCGCAGCAACTGCGCCGCTTCGCGCTTTCGGCATGTCGAACGCGCGGTATTCGGAATGAGCGAGCCCCGCTTCGGACTGTGCGAGACCGAGGCGATAACCCATCGAGTCGAAGACGGCGCGCGCATCTTGGAGGAGGCGACGCGAACGCTCGTAGACGCCGACGGCATTCGAGATGAGCGCGAGAAGAATGAAACACTGCGCACGCCCCAGCGGGTCGTTCGCGGTCGCACAGTGCTCGCTAGCCTCGGAAAGAAGAGTGCGCGCGCGTTCGTGCTCGCCGAGCAGGTAGTCAATTTCGCCGAGGACGACCTCGGCCTGAGCGCGCCCCGAAAGATCGGCGAGTCGCTCGAAGAGCGCGATCGCCGCCATCACCTGCGTGCGGCCGCGTGCTGGTTGCCCGAGGTCCGAAGCGATGTGACCCAAGAGCCGCAACGAGTGCGCTTGTTTCGCGGCGTCGCCGATCTCCGCGAACATATTGAGCGCCGACTCCGCGCTCTCTCGCGCGAGCGCAAGATGTCCCTGATGCCGCAACGCCTCGGCACGCCAATACGTGTATTTCGCAAGCGAATGCCCCGACACGTGGCGATCGAGCAAGTCGAGGTCGCGCATCGTGGCCGTCGTATCGCGGCCGCGACGCCACGAGCGTTCGATGAACTGGAACATGAGCTCGGCTGCCGCTTCGTCGTCGCCCGCCTTGAGGAGATTGCCGACGCGATGGCGAAGCACGCGCCGCGATCCCGACGTGGGATGCTTCTCGAGCGCATTCGCCGCGAGCCGATAAATCTGCGCTGCGTCTTTGCGCTCGCCGAGGCGAAGCAAAAGGTGCTCGAGCAAGAGCGCATGGGGCCAACGGAACTGATCGTTTGGCGACGAGAGAAGGATCTGCGCCCGGGTGAGCGCCGAGATCGCTTCCTTCGCGTCCATCCCGAGCGCGAGCGTGAGCGCCTTCAGTACCTCGCCGCGGATATCTTCGCCGAGGGCCGCGGCGGCATAGACGGCTAGACGCACTTCGCTAGGCACTGCGCGCAAACGCTCGTCCCAGAGCTCGGCCGTCGTGATCGCGCGGCCGCGAAGCGCCTCGGCAGGCACCTTGTATTTCCCCTTGTCCATCTGGAGAAAGCCGCCGCCCGCCCAGGCATGCAAGAGCTGCAACGCAAAGAGCGGGTTTCCGTGGCTCTGCTCGCGCGCCTGCGCAACCGCTGCATCGTCGAGAGGCAACGTCGATCGCAATAGTGCATCGGTCTCGGCGGCATCGAGCGGAGAGAGCTCGATGACGCGACCATTCCACTCGTTCCGCACGCTCTCCATGCGCAGCGCCGCGTCGAGATCCGTCGCGAGCGTTTCGCTTCGCGCCGTCGCGACGACGAGGAGCCGCAGCTGCGAGCTCGAACGGCGCATGCGGCTGAGCACTTCGAACGTATTCGAAGACGAGTGATGGAGATCGTCCTGCCAGAGCAGAACGGGGCGATCTTTGCCGATGCGTTCGAGCACGCGTCGAATGACGACCCAGCGAAGCTCGGGGGTATCGAGAACGAAGCGCTTTCCCGTGGGGCCGAGAGGAACGATCGTGCCAGGAGGCGTCGGGCGCAGCCACTCTGCCGTTGCGGCAACCCACGTGAGCGCTTCGTCATCGTCGGCAGTGACTTCCCAGCGATGCATCAACGTCTGCTCGACGAGCGCGCGATCGGCGCCTTCGAGACCGAAGTGCGCGTTCACCGCGCCCGTCACGCCGTCGAGCGGCGAAGGTTGACGACCGTAGCGCGCACGAAGCGGCATCACCAAGCCCGACTCGTGGCCGCGCGCACAGAGCCATTGCGCGAGGCGGCTCTTACCGACGCCGGCGTCACCGATGAGCGCCACGAGCTGACGCTGCGGGCCGGTGGAGCCCGCCATCTGCTCGACGACGCGCCAAAGCTCTTCGCGTTCTTTCTCGCGCGCGACCATCGGCGCGGGACGAAGGCCGAGAAGACCTGGCGCCAGCGACTTGGCGGCTTGAACCGTGCGGCCCATCGAAGGAACCGACGAAGGCGCAGCCGCCGAAACGTGCGGCGCCGACTGCGTGAGCTCTTCGAAGATGATCGATTGCGCGGGGCGAAAGCGTGCCCACGCGCGACGAGCATCGGCTGCGAGCTCGAAGCGATGCCATGGCTTCTTCGCCAAGATACGCTGTACGAAGGGACCTACGCCCTCGGGGACCCCCGCGGCGAGCGTCAGCGGCGGCACGGGATTGCGCTTATGCGCGCGCAGCACTTCTTGCGCATTGCCTTCGAAGATCTCTTTGCCGATGAGGACGCGGTAG
>JAHFDV010000710.1 GCA_023248815.1 Myxococcales bacterium | reverse complement strand
ATGACCGAGCTCACGGAACTTCAGCTCGACGGGACGCACATCTCGGATCTTGCGCCGATCGCCGGCCTCAGCAAGCTCGAGAAGCTCAGCATCAAGGAGACGCTCGTGAAGGACCTTTCGCCACTGAAGAACCTCCGCAAGCTGAAGATGCTGTGGATCGCAGGATCGCCCATCGAGAGCACGACGGCCATCGAGCCGCTCAAAGCGAAGGGCCTCAAAGTCTTGATGCAGTAGTACGTGTCCAATAATGCCGCTGCGCGTCCAGGGGCGTCGGTCGGCCTCGCTCAAAAGAGCGTTACTCGTCGGTGATCGTCTTGCGGACTTCGTCGGCGAAGGCAGAAAATAGCGCGCTCGGCGCCAAGAGATCCTTGCGCGAGATGTCGATGAATTCAGGGTGCCACTGCACGCCCCCGACGAAGCTGCCGCCGCCGTTGGCCCGGATCGCCTCCACGAGATCATCATCGAGAGAATGAGCTTCCGCGACGAGCCCCTCGCCGAGGCGCTTGATTCCCTGGTGATGCACGCTGTTGACGAGACCGTTGCGTGCACCATACACGGATGCGAGCCAGCTCTTTTCTTCGACACGAATCTCGTGAAAGAGCTGATCGTAAACCTCGCGATCGCGATGCACCTTTTGCTTTGGATGCAGCGTCGGGATGTCTTGATAGAGCGTTCCACCGAAGGCGACGTTGATCACCTGCAAGCCACGGCAAACGCCAAAAATGGGCTTTCCCTGCGCTCGGCACGCGCGAAGAAGCGCAATCTCATAGGCATCGCGAATCGCGTCGCCGGTCCATTCTTCGCGCAGGGGATCTTCGCCGTAGCTCTTTGGTGAGAGATCCGCGCCGCCTTGGAGAACGAGTCCGTCGATCGCAGACGCGAAGTCGTCGAGCGAGAAGTTCGCGGCCGGCGTCGGAACGAGAATGGGAAGCGCTCCGCCGCGTTCGATCCAATGAACGAGAGATTCTTCGAAGTAGAGGAGCGTCTTCCCCTTGAAGACGTTGCGTGTGGGATCCGGATGAAAGAAGCAGGCGGAGACGCCGATGCGAAGAGTGCGCATGGGCCCTCCTCAGCGAATGGCTTCTTCGAAGAGCGCGCGGAAGTCTTCCGGGCGAACCGGCTTCGGATTGAACTGATGGCAGAAGTCGGCGTTAGCAGCTTCGATGAGCGGATCGATGTGCTCGGGCTTCACGCCCACTTCTTTCAAGCTCTTCGGAATACCGAGCGAAGTGTTGAACGCGACGAGCCAGTCGATGAAGCCCTTGGCGCTCTTTTCTTTGGCGCCTGCCACCTCGGCGAGGATCGCGAGCTTGTCGTTCGAGACGTCCGAATTGAAGCGCATCGCGTAGGGGATCATGATCCCGTTGGCGAGGCCGTGATGGAGATCGCACACGGTGGAGAGCGCGTGGGCGCACGAGTGCGTGACGCCGAGGTCCTTCTGGAACGCGACCGCGCCCATCATCGCGGCGTTGAGCATCATGCCGCGTGCCTCGATGTGCTCGGCATTCGTGAGCACGGAGGCATCGCCTGCTTTGATCTTCTTCGCGAACTCGACGGCGCGGGGGAGGTGCTTGGCGATGATGCGAACACCTTCGAGCGCGATGCCGTCACACATCGGATGAACCGACGCATGCAGATACGACTCGACACAATGCGTGAGCGCATCGAGGCCCGTGGCGGCCGTTACTTCTGGAGGCAATCCCACCGTGAGCTCGGGATCCAAGAGCACGCGCTTGGCGAGAAGGCGTCCCGAAAAAATGATCTTCTTCTGGTGCGACGCATCGTCGGAGACGACCGCGCTGCGACCGACTTCGCTTCCGGTTCCGGCCGTCGTCGGAATCGCGACGATGTAAGGAATGTCTTTGTCGATCGGCTTCGGGTTCTTGAGAAACGCCTCGTATTCGAGGAGATCGCCGTCGTGATGAAGCAGCACCGCGACGCACTTGGCGACGTCGAGCGCAGCTCCTCCGCCGAGCGCGATGATGGCATCGGCCTTGTGCTCCCGAGCGACTTTGCCGCCAGCGGTTGCCTGCGAGACGAGCGGGTTGCCCCAAATTTCCGAGAACACAGCGACAGCGAGCCCTGCGTCTTCGAGAAGCTTCCTGGTCTTCTCGGTGGGCGGAAGCTTCGCGAGCCCGCGATCCGTCACGATGAGCGGACGCTTCACGCCTTCGTCTTGCAAGATGCCCGGCAAGAGCGAAATCGCGCCCGCGCCGTATTTGATCACCGTCGGAAAGTTGTAGTTCGAAATCGTCATCGCTTGGCCCTCACTCGAGATCGTAGCTCAATCAGAATGTCTCAGACGATTTCGAAGTAGCGTTCCCGCTCCCACGTCGTCACCGCAGACTGGAACTGCTTCCACTCCCAAAGGCGTGTGGTCGCGAAGTGGTCG
>JAHFDV010000051.1:12772-19414 GCA_023248815.1 Myxococcales bacterium | reverse complement strand
TGCGCGCGCACTCCGACGTTCACATCCTTCGTGACGCGAACGGGAGCCCCGACGCCCAGCGATACCGCTTGAGACCATCCCCCTGAGAGCGACGCCTCGACCACAGGAGCGATGACGAGCCTGCGAAAGTCGCTTTCTACTGCGATCGACTCGATGAGCCACGACGGACGAGCGATCTCGTAACCCACGCGAAGCTTGGTTTCGACGGACTTCTCCTTCGCCGACGCACCCGCGCCGATGCCGATGAAAGGACCGCCCGTGCGAGGGAGCGGACTCGGGACGACGCTAGTGAAGAACGCAATCTCGCCGCCGAGTTCGTGTGCCATGTCGTACTTCTCCGGCGCGACGAGTGTCACTTTCGGACTCGGCGCGAGAACGGGAAGAAAGGCCTTTCTTTGGGTCGAAGGTTTCGCGAGGAGGAAGTGACGTATGTGAATGGGATCGCGAAGGACGCCTCCCCAACCGTCTGATCGCGTTCCCCTCACCTCGACGTTTTCGAACGTCAGGTCGCCGCGCACGTGAACGACCGCTCGTTCATTCGCTGGAATCTTCACGGACGAAGCGCTCGACTCACTTCCTTCGATCGACCACGTCGTTTTCGGCAAGAGCAGCCATTGAGTGAGCTGCACCTCCACGGCTTCGGTCGCCGTGTTGGCGATCGAGAGCTTCATGTCGTACGCGCAGCGCGGAGATTCGGCCGCCTGGCACGTCACGCGAACGTCTTGCTCGACGATGGACGCGCTCGCAGGCAAATTTCCGACGCTCATCGTGAACCGGGACGGACGAGGTGCCCGCGGAGAGGCAGCTCCAACTGTCGACAAGGCGAGCGTCGCCGTCGCGAGGAGCATCGTGAGGAAGCGGAGATGAAAGTTCACCGAGGTAAAACGCCGTGAGGTCGCCTTTCCTTACACCAACGGTTCACTCAGAGGCAGTCCCTCGCGCGGGCTCGTCGCGGAGCACGCTCGCAAGACCTCGTGACGCTGAACGCTCGCAGCATTCTAGGCGCTCGGTGACGCCTTCGCCGCGAGCGTGGCTTTGGCCCACCACACGAGCTCGTCGAGTGCGGCCTTCGCTTGCGGAAGGAGCGCGGCCTCGATGTCCTCGATGGGCTTCTTTCCGCCCCTGGGAGCCACGGTCATGAAATCGCTGCCGCCGATGTGGACGGCCGAGCGCGTAGACACCATCTGGAGCTCGACCGCGATCGCGCGCAGGTGCTCGAGCGCGCGGGCACCTCCGACGCCTCCATAGCCGATGGCAGTGAAGGGCTTTCGGTTCCACTCCTTGTACGCTTGATCGAGCGCGTTCTTCAGCGCCCCCGTGATCGAGTGGTTGTACTCCGCGACCACGAAGATGTAGCCGTCGAACCGTCCAATCGTCTCTTGCCAGCGAATCGCCTCCGGATCCTTGCTGGGGACATGTGCGTTCGACGTGACCTCGGCGAAGAAAGGGAGCGGGTGATCGCGCAGGTCGACGAGCTCGACGTCGAGATCTTCGCGAGCCTGCGCCTGCTTCAGCATCCACTGCGCAGGCTTGTCCGCAAAGCGAGTGGGGCGCGTCGAGCCGATGATGAGAGCGATCTTTGGTTTCGTCATAGGGACCTCATGTGTCGAAGCTTCGTCGCTGAACGTGAGCTAGAGACTTTAGGGACGAGTGCTGCTCCGCACAGTAGGTCGAGACAATGAGTGTGCTCAAGAAGTAATGGGGCTGAAACGGCGGAGAGCGCCGCGCAGCGCTCGTGCGAATGGCCCCACCGCTCGCACAGTCGCACAGTCGCACAGTCGCGCGGCGACGCAGCGCCTTACAGTTGCGCTAGTCCCCCATCGACAGCCACTTCGCTGGCGGTCATGAAGCTGCTGTCCGACGACGCGAGAAAAGCAGCCACGGCTGCGATCTCCGACGGATCGGCCATGCGTTGGAGGGGCGTCATCGCGGCGAAGACCTTCTGGCCCTCCTCGCCGAGCGCTTCCTTCGCGAGCTCCGTCGCGGTCGCTCCGGGCGACAGCACGTTGACTCGGATGCCCGTGCCCTTGAGATCCTCCGCCCACGTTCGCGCGAGGTTGCGCACGGCTGCTTTGCTCGCACTGTACGCGCTCATTCCCGGTGCGCCCGTGGTGCCGGCGCTCGATCCGGTGAGGATGATCGATCCCCCCTTCCCCATCAGCGTGAGCGCTTTCTGAATCGTGAAGATCGTCCCCTTCACGTTCGTGTCGAACGTTTCGTCGATGTGCTCGGCGGTGATCTTGCCGAGCGCAAGCTGGCTTCCCGCGCCGGCATTGGCGAAGACGACGTCGAGAGTGCCGCGCTCGGCCTTCACTGCTGCGTAGAGTCGGTCGAGGTCGCTCTCATCGGAGACGGAGCCTTTCACCCCGCGGGCATGCGGCCCGAGCTCGGCCACAGCCGCGTCGAGCGCTTCCTGCCGTCGGCCGAAGATGAAGACGAAGGCGCCCTCCTCGATGAAGCGTTTCGCTGCGGCGCGGCCGATGCCCGTCGCGCCACCCGTGATTACAGCGGTCTTCCCATTCAATCTGTTCATGTCGTCGCATCCTTCGTTGGAGTTAACTCAAATCTGGGGAATGCTTACTCAGGTACAAGTACGCACCGTTTGGTAAGGATGAAGAAATGACCACGTGCTCTCAAAATGCGAACGAGTCCGAGGCGACGGTCCCTGAGGGCTGCGGTGTCGGTTACTCGTACGGTCTCGCCGCCGCGCTGCGCATCATCTCGGGCAAGTGGAAGCCCCTGATCCTCTACTTCCTTCTCGACAGTCCGAAGCGCTACGGCGAGCTCAAGCGCACGATTCAAAGAGTGAGCGACAAAGTGCTCATTCAGCAGTTGAAGGAGCTCGAGACCGATCGCGTTCTCACGCGAACCGATTTCAAAGAGGTACCGCCGCGCGTGGACTACGCGCTGACGCCGCTCGGTCACAGCTTGGCCGTCGCCATCGTCCCGCTGTGCAACTGGGGAACCAAGAACATGGTGGAAGTGGCGCGCATCCTCGCCGAGCGCGACGCGTCGCCCTAGCGACGACGAGTCCCCCGTCGGGCTACGTCATCCCGGACAGCACGCACGACAGACGAGGAATGAACGATCGAAATTTAGGGACCGCTCGGCGCGCCCGCGTCGGAATTCGCGCTCCACGGATTGGCGAGCTTCGGATTCGTGAGAAACGCGTCGTCGGTGAGCGACTTCAGGAAAGCGACGACCGCGTGTTTGTCCGCCGCGGTGAGCGAAAACCCCGAGATGAAACTGCTCTTGAACGGATTCGCGCTTCCGATCCCGGCGTGCGGCCCACTCGTGATGGTACGCCCGCCCGCGGAGTAGTGCTCGATCACTTCCTCGAGCGTCGCGATCGATCCGTCGTGCATGTACGGCGCGGTCTTCTCTATGTTGCGCAGCGTTGGTGCCTTGAAGCGGCCCATGTCGCTCGGCTTCGCGGTGAATTCTAGAAGACCGACGTTGTCTGCTGGAAAGGCACCTTTGCCATCGACGTTGTAGAGGCCGGTGTTGTGGAAGTTCAAGTCTCCGAGAGGCAGCCCCTTGTAGACGACCGCGTCGGTGAAGTTGAATCCGCCGTGACAGTGAAAGCATTCGAGCGCCTCCGAACCAAAGAGCTCGAGCCCGCGCTTCTCTTCGACGGTGAGAGCATTCTTGTCGGAAAGGTATTGATAGCGATCGAACCGCGAGGTGCCCGAGACGAGCGTCCGCTCGAAGCTCGCAATCGCACGCTGCACGTTGACCATGTCGAACGGATCGCCTTGCCCGGGAAAGGCCGCAGCAAAGAGCGTCTGGTAGCGCGTGTCCGCACGCAGGCGATCGAGAGCCTCCTCCTCGTGCCCCTTGAGTCCAAGCTCGATGACGGGATCGATGCCGAAGAGTGGAACCCCGCTTTGCGGCTCGAGATCCGTGAGAACGGGATTCGGCCACGTGAGTGTCGCCGCATAGGCAACGTTGGTGAGCGACATCGCGTTGCGCCGGTGCATCTGTCCTGTCGATCCAACCGAGACGGGTCTGCCATCGGTGAACGCAAGCGCCTGCTGATGACAACTGCCACACGACTGCGTCTCGTTCGCAGATAGGCGTACGTCGTAGAAAAGGTGACGTCCAAGCTCGACCTTCTCCGCCGTCAGTGGATTCGCCGCAGGGACATATGGCTTTGGGAATCCGAACGGGAGCTCGAACGGATATTCGGAAGCTGTAGGAGGAGCAGCGTCGGCGCGATTCACGGGAGGATCGTCGGGGGCATGCCCCGCATCCAATGAAGCGTTGTCGTGTGCGCCATCGCTCGGCCCTGCGCACGCAACGAGCGCGGCGAAGGAGAGCCAGGCTGCAGCCGCGCGCAGCTTCATCGGCGCTCTACGGAGAACACTTGCTGCACGCGAGTCGTGCTGACCGCCCCCGTGGCGAAGTCCAAACCGAGACGCGCAAAGACAGCTTCGCATTCAGGGTCGTTCGGTCCTGACATGCAGCCTGGAATCGTGTCGGGAGTGTTTTGATCGATGTTCGAATCTGCCCAGAGCTTGGCGAGATCGACGACGAGCTTGTCTCGTTGCGCGTTGAAGCCCGAGAGCTTGACCGTTGGGTGATTCTTGCGGGCGCACGAAGACGAGCCACCATCCACCGGATCACCTCCCGCGCACGCGGTGCTTCCGAGGTGAGAGAAAAAGGACGGGACGCGAACTGACGCGCCGGCGTCGCCCGCGGTCACGGCGGTCGAGTTCACCTGCGCGGCGAAGTGGATGAACCCATTCGCCCAGTCCCATTGCAGTTTGCTTGCAGTGAACGGCGCACCGGCGGTTTCAACGTTGATGTGATTGAGAGCGTCGGGAACGCCCACTTCGAATTCGATCGTGTCGTAGTTACCAACGATCGCCGATCCTTCGATGACGTCGTTGGTTGCCGTCGTGCCGAACTCGCATTCTTCCGTCTTGTCTTCGAGATCCACGAGACCGACCTGCGAGCCTTGCCATGGATCGCGGTCGGCGAGCGTCACGACGACGGGCTCACCACCACCGTTGAAGAGTCGAATCGAATGGACGAAGAAGCGGAGATCCCCTGCCTTAACCGTCGCATGCGACGTACCGACGTCGGCGTAAGTGCCGCCGCAACGGAAAGCGTCGACTCCAACGCGCCCCTCGAAAGAGAGACTGATCGCAGTAAGCGTCGGCTCGATCACATCGGGCGCAGCGTCGGCAGTAGTCGCGGCATCCGGTGAGGGAACGGGACTGTTCGGGCTGTCGGAGCACGCGTACCCGAAGAAGAGCAAGGATGGGGCGAGGATCGCGAAGGCGAGACGTGTCATGTTTCGAGCAGTACCGCGGGGCGAGTCACCTCCCCGTGCGGCGAATCGTCGCGCGACAAATTGACGCACCCGAGATCGCGTTCGCTGCGTGCGCGCATTTCCGCCTTGCATCCGTTCGGCCGCGGCGCTAGATACTGAACCATATGGTTCATCATTCGAGTGCTCGCCTCGATGCCTCGTTCGCCGCCCTTTCGGACGCAACGCGGCGTGGTGTTCTCGAGCAGCTTGGGCGCGCAGACGCTTCGATCACCGAGCTCGCCGACAAATTTCACATGACCCTCACGGGCATGAAGAAGCACGTCGGTGTCTTGGAGCGAGCGGGGCTCGTCGCCACGGAAAAGGCCGGGCGCGTGCGGACCTGCAAACTAGGCTCGAGTCGACTCGAGACAGAGACGGCATGGATCGAAGGATATCGCCAGCTCTGGAGCGCCCGCTTCGACGAGTTGGACAAGATTATCGAGCAACTGAAACGAGAAGGAGAACGGCAATGAACGCAGAAAAAAATAGTGAGTCCACGGCGAAGAACCCCACGACGGTGGAAGCGAAGTCCGAGCGTGAGATCGTCGTCACGCGAACCTTCGACGCCCCCGCGCGCATCGTCTTCCAGGCGTGGACGACGCCCGAGCTGTTCAGAAAGTGGTGGATACCGAAGTCGATGCCGCTCGCCCTTCTCTCTTACGAGGCGGATATTCGAACGGGAGGCGGCTACCGTCTCGTGTTCGATGTCGACGGCACGAAGACGATGGCGTTCTTCGGCAAGTACGTCGAAGTGACACCGCACTCGCGCATCGTGTGGACCAATGAAGAGAGCGGCGAGGATGGTGCGCTCTCGACGGTGACTCTCGAGGAAAAGGGCGACAAGACGTTGCTCGTGCTCCACGAGCTCTATCGCTCGAAAGAAGTTCGCGATGCTGCCCTCGCCTCCGGCTCGTACGACGGGATGAGCGAGACGTTCGGTCAACTGGACGAGGTGCTCGTCACGCTGGGTTGACGGCCTCTGGGGCTGCGCCTCTCACGTTCCGCCCATCGCCGAGCCCGAGTCGCCCGCGCTCTCGGGCCCCATGTGCTTAGTCCTTCCCGAGCGTGACTCCCGCTGCGCGACTCAGTTACCAGGCTCGATCGGGAGTTGATTCGCTTCCCGATAGAGCTGAAAGAACGTGTCCGGGCGAACGATCACGTAACGTGAATCGAGGCCGTCCGCGATCTTGTGCAGTTCAGTGAGGCCCAGGTTCCACGGCACGGCCTGAACCGAAACGAACTCCGGTTTGCTTCCGTCGAAGCGCGTGGCGCCGCGTGCGAGCGCTGCCTTGATGTCGGACGCGCGCGTGCAGTAGTTCCCCGAG
>JAHFDV010000051.1:0-12762 GCA_023248815.1 Myxococcales bacterium | reverse complement strand
CCGTAGAGCGTAAAGCCTCCTTCGAACTTCTGAGTCGTCATTCCGAGAAGCGAGGGCGCGTGCTCGGCGTAGAGCTCACCGATCGCCCCGCTCACGTCCCCTTGCACGGTGTTCCAGACGGTCACGACGCGGAAGCCCGCGCGCTTCATGTAGTCGTCGGTCTTGCCGATCCACACGCCCAAGTCATCCCGGTTCGACCAGTCGTTCGGATACGTGTACCCGAGGCCCGAGGGGCCGGCGACGAGCGCGTCGTTGGTCGTAGCTGTATCATACAAATAATTTAGGATGCCCGGTGCGGCATCGAGCAGCGCCGGATTTACGGTCCAGCCGAGCGGGATCTTCCCGCGCTCGGGATCGTCCCATAGTCCCTTCAGCGCGTGCTCGAGGAATTGCAGGTTGTCGCCGTCGCTGAGGATGAGCGTGACGTAGATCTTGTTTTCGAGCGCAGGCTTCTGTGGCGTAGGTTTGATCCGAACGGTCCGCGGAGTGCCGCCGTAGACCGTCAAGTTCGTGGACCAGTCGCTCGCGCCCGTCGTGACCCCGAAGAGCGAGGCGTTTTCTACCCCCGACTGCTCTTCGGGCCACCAACCGAGATACGCCGATCCCCCTGGCATCTCTCTGAGGAAAGGGTGCAGCAGCGCGCGATCGGCCGCGACCCGAGCGTCGAGCCAGATCACGCATCCATGAATGGCAATCGCGTAGTCGCGGAGCGAGCCTTGCACCTTCGCGGGATCGAGCCCGATGAGCGCGCGATGCGTACAGCTGGGCCAATAGGTCTCGTAAAGATACTGGTAGACTGCAGCTTTCGATGTGAACTGCCCGCGCAGATCGTCGAGCACGGGGAATGCGAACGGCGCAGCGGTGAGTCGCTCGACGAGCGATGGCGGTACGACGAGCGCGTTCTTCTGGCCCGCAATCGTCGTCGCGAGGTTCAACGTGTGGGGCTGCTTGTCGTCGAAAACGACGAGGCCTTTCACCTCGCTCTTGTACTTGTCGAGCAGCGTCCAATTGTCGACGACATCGACATGCTTGAGACCCATCGCATCGAGCCAGCTGGTGCGCCCCTCCTGGTCGAGAACGTTGTCGTCGACGGAGTAGATCCGCGGGCGCGTCGCGTTGACGATGCCTTTCAGGGACGTGAACAACGTTTGGGCGTCGCTCAATGCTTGATTCTGATAGCCGACCCAAGCGCAGGTGATCGTCGCGTTGCCGTACCAGAAGACGCGAAACTCGAGCGCGTGCCCCGCCGCCGGCGCGAAGTCGAGCGAGAAATCCTTGGTCCGCGCCGTTGCATCGAAGGTCTGCCGCGAGACGTCCTGTGTCGCGAGCACGGTCCCAGTAGTGGCGTCGTATACGTCCACCGTCACGACCTTCGCGTCATCCGTCGTGTTGTCGTCGATCTGGAGCACGAAGTGGGCGACGGTTTTTCCATTGGGCACGTCCGTCACGGAAGGCCCAGAGACCATGTAAAGGTTGGCCGCGTCCCGTCCCGGGATCGCGCGCCAGGCATTTTGCTCGACGCTCCCCGTCGCGTGCGAAAGGGTCGGGTCGCTTCCTTCGAAGCGCTTCGAATGAAGGACGTCCATGACGTCGAGCACGGGTGCCGGTTCTTCGAACGTCGGGAGGTATTGATCGTCGGGCCAACGGACGCCCGTTTGCGCGCCTGAGTCGATCGCTGCATCCGCGGGCAACAAGCCGGCGTTGGGGGAGCCGGAGCTCTTCGAAGAACAAGCAGCGCCCAGGGATGCGACACCTACGAGCGTGAGCGTGAGCGCGGTCACTCTCGCTAGCCACGGGCGAGAGCGCGGGCCAGAGTCAGCGAGGGGCGCGAGCGAACGGCAAACCATGCGGTTTCTATAGCTCAGGCGTGCGCGTTACGGACAGAAGGACCGGAGGACTGTTGAGGTCAGCTCGCTCGCCTTCGTGACTGCATCGTCCCCGTCGCTCAGGCCTCAGCTCCTGCTTTGCCCGCGACGAGGAAGAGTCGCAACGCGGGTGAGCTCTCGGGCGCGGCCTGAGAAATAGAGACCCGGGCACTGCCCACGCGATGGCCGCACCGACGAACGGCGCGAGCGGAAGGCTCACGGTCATTCTTATCGAGATCTCTCCTTTTCCCGGAAAGGCGAAGGGTTCATACTCGGCTTTTCCTATGGGAGCGTCACGCGAGAAGAGTGATCCGAGGACGTCCATTGGGGCTCACTCCTCACCACGCCGCGTCTTTCAAGGCACGAGCCGCTTCAAGATCATCCAGAAGCTGGGCGAAGGCGGAATGGGTGCCGTCTATGAGTGCCGTGATCTCGAAAAGGGTTCGATCGTCGCGCTGAAGACCCTTCTCTTCGCCGACCCCGCAACGCTCCTTTATTTCAAAGACGAGTTCCGACAATTCCAGGACATCCACCACGAGAACCTCATCAGTCTCGGTGAGCTCTTCGAGGAAGACGGCTTGTGGTTTTTCACGATGGAGCTCGTACACGGAGACGACTTCTTGACCCACGCGCGCCGTGGAATATTGCAGCCCGGTTCCGATACCGAAAACACGCTCCCCGCCGATCAGATCACGCAGGCAAAGGGAATGGTCAAAGGCGTCGGCGGCTACTCCGTCAACGTAGACCACCTGCGAGACACTCTGCCGCAGCTCGCTCGCGGGCTCATGGCTCTTCACGAGCACGGGAAGATTCATTGCGACGTCAAGCCCTCGAACGCCATGGTGACGCGCGATGGACGCGTCGTCCTTCTCGACTTCGGCGTCGCGAGGGACATCTCTCGTGGCGACCAGCTCAAGCAGCCCGGGCTCGGTGGAACGCCCGCGTACATGGCACCCGAGCAGATCGCGGCGATGCCGATCTCACCCGCTTCCGACTGGTACGCCGTCGGCGCGATGCTCTTCGAAGTATTGACGGGGCGCCTTCCGTTCGAAGGCAACATCATGGTTCTCGTCGAGAACAAGCTGAAGAATGCGCCACCGGATCCGCGCACGTTTGCGCCGGACGTTCCGACAGACCTTGCGGAGCTGGCGATGGCTCTTCTCGCGACAGTTCCCGAGGACCGACCTACGGGGGACATCGTTCTTCGTCGCTTGCTCGGACAAGACCTCCCCTCGCCCTCCATCGGAGCCGAACAGCAACCGAAGGCCTCCGGCGTGAATACGATTCGCGTCGACACGCAATCGACTCCCTTCGTGGGTCGAGCGACCGAGATCGCGCTCCTCGATTCGTGCTTCGCGCGCTCGCAGAATGAACGCGAAGCAATTGCGGTCTACGTCCAAGGGGAGTCGGGAGTCGGCAAATCTGCGGTCGTTCGCCGGTTCACGGATCGCGTTCGTCTCGAGGACGCCGCCGCGATCGTGCTCACGGGCGCGTGCTACGAGCATGAAACCGTTCCGTACAAGGCCGTCGATGGTCTGGTCGATTCGCTGAGCCGCTACCTCGAGCGCCTCCCGAATGAAGAGATCGCGACGCTCCTTCCGCTGCACGTGGCGACACTCGCACAGGCCTTCCCCGTGCTTGGCCGTGTCGAGGCCATCGCAGAGTCTCCGCGCGCACGTACCGATGTAGACCCGCTCGAACGACGTAGCCGTGTGTTCGCGGCTTTGCGCGAGCTCCTCGCCAATATGGGTAAGAGGGCCCCCCTCGTTCTTTACATCGACGATTTGCAATGGGCCGATAGCGACTCCTTGGCACTGCTCGGCGACATTCTCCGCGGGCCAGACTCTCCGCGTCTACTCTTGCTTGCCACCGTTCGCGTCGAAGCAGGACAGCTCGACCTTCAACTCCCCGTCGGGCCCATCGCGCTTCCGCCAGGCGTCACTCTCATCAACGTCCCACGTCTTTTGCCGAGCGAGGCGCACGAGCTCGTAGAGGCGCTAGCTTTCCAGGTGGGAACGGAAGGTGCGCTCATCGACGCGGCGAGCGTAGCGGGCGAAGCGCAGGGCTACCCGCTCTTCCTTCATGAGCTCGTGCGCTACCACGCCGTTCACCAAGACAAGGGGCAAAGACCCATTGCGCTGGAAGACGCGCTCTGGGCCCGCATTCAAGTTCTCGACGAGCCGTCGAGGAAGCTCCTTCAGGTCATCTCGCTCGCCCCCGCGGCGATGATGCAGGCTACGGCTACGCGCGCGGCGGGCATCGAAGGCTCCGACGCGACGAAGCATATCAAGCGTCTCAAAGCTGCGCACTTCGTGCGTACGACCGGCGGCACGCGTGGAACCGACCTGATCGAGCCGTATCACGGCCGTACGCGCGAGGCGGTTCGCGCCAAGATTCCTTCCGATCAAAAACGGCTCCTTCACCGGCGCATCGCCGTCGTGATGGAGACGTCGAACCTGCATGAGCCAGAAGATCTCGCGGTGCACTGGCGCGAAGCCGGTGAGGCGGCACGCGCCGTCGAATATGCGGAGAAAGCGGCCGTCCGCGCCGAGGAAGCACTCGCGTTCGATCGCGCCGCCGGTCACTACCGCATGGTCGAGGAGCTCGGCGTCCTCGAAGGTTCCCAACGTCGCGACCTCCTCAAGCGTCTCGGAACGGCGCTCGCGAATGCAGGCCGGTCGCAAGAAGCCGCGGGCGCATTCCGCACCGCAATCGTCGGTGCGACTCCCAATGAGGCGCGCGAGCTTGCGCGCCTTGCGGCGGAGCATCTCCTTCGAAGCGGACACTTGGACGAAGGCCTCCTCGAGCTCCGCAGGGTGCTCGAAACCGTCGGTGTGTCGTACCCAGACACGACGGGTGCAGCGGTGGGCTCGCTCGTGCTCTCACGCGCGAGGCTCGCCCTCCGTGGGCTCGACTTCAAACCGGTGGAGACGTCTTCGATCAAGCCCGAGACGATTGCGCGTATGGATGCCATCTGGGCGGCGACGACCGGACTCCTCGTGGCCGACCAGCTTCGCGGAGTGACGTTCGCGTATCGACACCTGCTGCTGGCGCTCAGCTCCGGGGACCGGTTCCGCATCGTGCGGGGGCTTGCGATCCACGCGATCGCCACCGTCGTCGAAGGCGCGAAGAAACGCGACGCGGCTTCGAAAATCGTCGCGCTCGCACGGCGTTACGCAGAAAGGGAGACCAACCCTTATGCGAATGCCGTCCTCGACTCTACCGAGAGCGGGGTTGCTTTCCTTTCCGGCGACTTCGAGCAGGCGATCGAGCGCGGCAAAGTCGCCGTCGAGAACTTTCGCAGCAACTGCATCGGCGTCGCGTGGGAGCTCGCGTCAGCGCGACAGAACATCTTTTGGAGTCTGGCCTACACGGGTCGTCTTCAGGAGCTGTCGCGCGTCGCGAGCTCCGGTCTTCGCGAAGCACTCGAGTCGGGCGATCAGTACGCCGCCTTCGGTATTCGTTCGGGCTTGCCGAACATCGCTTGGCTCGCGCAAGGAGACGCGGTCGAGGCTCGTTCTCAGGCCGATCAAGCGGTGAGCGCTTGGTCCAACGAGAAGGCGTTCCTTCAGCACCTCATGAATCTCATCGCGCAGGTCGATGTCGATCTCTACGAGGGAAAACCGGCTCGCGCCGTCGAGCGCATCTCGACGGTGCGCAAACAGGTCGAGGGTGCCGGGCTATCTCGGGTCGAGCTCAATCGGATCCAGCTTCTGGATGTTGCGGCACGAGCGGACATCGCGCTCGCGGCGACACTCTCGGGATCGGAACGCGAGCGCCGCCTGGAGCTCGCTCGCAAAGACACGGCGTTGCTCGAGAAGGAGCGTGTGCCTTGGGGGAGAGCCCTCGCGGCTCCGAAGCGAGCGGCCATCGCCAAGCTCACCGGCAGCTCCGACTCCGAGCAGCTGGCAAAGAATGCGCTGCGCGTTCTCGAACAGGCGAAGCTTCGTCTCTACGCGGCATCCGTTGCCTCGCTGACGGGTCTCTCTGACGACAAGGGCATAGAGACCCACTTCGTGCGCGAGCAGGTGAAGGACATTCCTCGCTTCGCCCGCGTCTTCTTTCCCGGATGGTGAAGCTTCCGGGCTGATGACGCGTCGCGCTCGAAAGAGCGCGGGCGTCAGCGAAATTCGAGCGCGCTTTCCGTCGTTCTGCGAAGGGAGCGGGCCGTTGGCGCTCCGGCATGGGCGAGACGGAAAATCATGAGCGGCGTCTCTCCCGGCGAAAGCTCGAATGTAGAATCGAAGCGCGCTCGGAGACCTTGCAGCGTCTCCAGCTCGTCATCCGCAAACGAGCCTGGCTCCTGCGCCGCACGCAAAAAGAAGAAGGCAAGCGGCGCGAGAGGCTGCAATGCTAGGCCGAGCTCCGTAGCTTTGAGCCAGACCCGCTGAAACGAACGTCCCGCTGCGATGCGGTCCTCGCGCGCGAGCGATCGAACCGTCACGATGCCGATGGCAGACGCCGATGCTACCGCCTTCTCGGTTGCGCGACCGAGACCCGCGCCCTCGCCGATCTTCTTCACCTCCGCAAGATTCGACCACGAAGACAGAAGGTTCAGGACTTCCACGTCTGCGGGCGTCGCTTCGAGGGTGACGATGTCGATGCCGTCGCGCGTCCGCTCTGCATCGGCCTTGCTGAATCGCAGCTCCGCGAACATCTCACGATGCATCGTCTCCGAGAGCATACGGAGGCGGTCCGACTTCCCGAGCACGTCTTTCAAGACCTCGAGCGAGGAAGCATCATCGACGAGGCGAAGGGCGGCCATGTGTCCATCGACACTCGACGCGAGCGCGCTCTTTTCAACGTTCGAAAGCGGAGTGCGTGGGCCCAGACGGCGGTTGGAGCAACGAAGCGCAACCTGTTCTACCAGTGCGTCGGGGGTCGTCTGCGGCGCGCGTTCGAGCTCGATGGAAGCAACGAGCCGTGCATCTTTCGCGTCGGGAAAGAGAGTGATTCGCGTGGCGAGCCCCATCTTCGAGGCGACGAGCTCGACGTTCTCGATCGCTGCACCGAAAGCTACGTGCGTCGCTGCGTCGTCGAAGTCGAGATAGTTGGTCGACCGCTCGAATTCGTGCACGAGCGACAGCGTGTGCCCTTCGTAGATGAAGTGCCAAGGCTGGCAATTTCCTCCGGAAGGCGCCGCCATGGCGTGGGCAACGAGCGTCGAGATGTCGGCAGGCGTCACCTTCGCCTCGACACGACGAATGGGCGGAAACGTGGGTACGCTCCGCGGCTCGCTGACCTCGCTCGCTGACGATCCGATGTGTGCCGCGTCGGCAGCGCCGCTGACGAGCTCTTGGAGATCGACGTAGAAGCGGCCCGAGGCCTGCAGCTGCCCGAGAAGGATCCGCCGCGCGGAGTCCGTGTTGACCGCGCCCCCGAGAGCCACGGCGGAGGCAAGCTGGGGCCAGGTCTTCAGGGTCGTTTCGACGTCGAAGAGGGAGGCAATCACGCGCTTCGAGAGCTGCTCACCGCCCAAGATTTTGAGGACGATTGGGATCTTCTGCTCCATCGTGAGAGAGGTCAGTGTCGTGGGATCGAGCGTCCCTGCGACTCCGTGGAACAGCGGCCGCTCCGGCTCGAGATCGAAGCGCTCGATGTCGATGAGACCTCGGTCGCTCGTCTCCATCAGAACGGGAATCCGAAGCGCGCGCGCCTTCTCGCGGATCAGCACCTTGACGAAGAGGTCGTCGCACTCGTCGAAGACGAGGTCGAGGTTGCCGCCCTCTTCGAGGAAGCGGTCGATGTTGGCCGCAGTGATGCCCTCGGGAAAGACGGAGAGGTCCGCGTAGGGATCGAGCTCGAAGATGGCCCGGGCCGTCATGACGGTCTTCGGTACGTTCAGTTCGTGTACTCCGGCTCGAAGCCGGTTCATGTTCGAAAGATCGAGCCGGTCGAAATCGGCGAGCCGCAGGTGTCCGAAGTTCCCCTCGAGCGCGAGCGTCAGCGCGGTCGCTTGACCGACGGAGAGTCCCACGACGCCGAGCCGCGCCTTGGAGAGACGCTCTTGCTCGCTCGTCGTGATCTTGTTGCGATTGCGACTGGTCCGTAGCTCACGAAACTCGTGCCGTGGGAGAACGTGGACGAGGCGCTGGCTCCACGGGTAGTAGACCCAGCATCCGTAGGCGGAGAGCGGAACACCGCCGAGATGGGCGCGCGCCGCTTCCGAGAGCTCGTCTTTTCCGAGCTTCCTTCGAGGGTTGCGCGTCTCGACGAGACTGCGTACCTGCTCGTCGATCTCGTCGTGAACGTGCAGCGCGCCGCTCTTGGCAACGTCGGCAACCAGTTGCTCGAAGGCGGTCCGCTGCTCGGAGTGCCCGAGCTCGAAGATGCGCGGTTGCCACACTTCGGATCCTTGCGCCGTGGCTCGCGCGAGAGCGGCAATGATCGCGGCCGTGTTCTCTTCTTTCATGGGCGGACGATGACGCGGAGACGCGCGTCAGGCAACATCGGGGATGCCGACGAATGCGATCGCCGAGGCGATGGCTTCGCCCGCGCGCCCTTCCGGCGCATTCGTCAGCAGGTCGTACATGTCCATGAAAACGAGGTTCGAGCGGAACTGCATGCCCGGGTGCGGCTCGACAATGCGCGTCTCGATCGGCTCGATACCGAGCGTCTTGTACATCGGCAAAAGGTCGTCGCTCACTGCGCCGAGCAGGTAGCGATAGCCGGACTGGCGGATGACGAGCGCCGTTTGCTGCAAAAGGGGGACGAAGAGCCCCGCCTTTTGGAACTCCGGATCAATGGCGATCGCGCCGCTCTCTACGAAGCCAGCCTCCCAGAGCCAATCCGGGATGACGTGTCCGGCGGTAGCGAACTCACTCTTGGCAGGGTCGCCCTCGGTGAAAAGCATTCGCGCGTAGGCAATGATCCGGTCTCCAAACCTACAAACGATATGGCGAGAATGGTCGTCGTAGGGCGAGGCCATGTCGGCAACCGTCGCGCCTTTCAGTTTCCCCTCGGCCTGATTCGCGCGGAGGCGAAGATCGAGAATCGCGCGGTAATCCTTCGGGCAGTCGCCGTACTCGAAGTTGACGGCACGCTCGATGCTTCCGACCTGGAAACCCTCTTTGCGGAGAAGCGACGGCGTGAGGTCTTTGTTACCGAGCATGAGGTACTCGGCAATCGCGCGAAGAAACGTGGGACTCGCGTCGATGAATTGGACGCCGACCTGACTCTCCTCGCCCTGCGAAGAGCGCTCCTTCCTAATGCGGAGCACGCGCGCGCGAACCTCGAACTGTCCGAGCATTGCGAGCGTGATGGTGAGAGGTAGCTCGACGCCGGGCATGAGCGCTTCGGTCGCGGAAGCAAGCGTCAGGGTTGCGCCGCCAGGACCAACTTCGAAAACGCGGAAGCTCAGCCATTCGCGAAAAAAGAGTGGAGACGACGCGAACGCGATGGCCGGAAATTCTACGGGACAATTGTGACGCTCACCTTGACGTCGATTCTCCGTGGACCCCGATCCCCGTGGAGCTGCGGTAAAGGCGAGGCCCAGGCGCGGCAGACGCTTACCGCCAAACGTTCCCTCGCCGACATGACGGACGACCGCGTACTGGCGAATTCCTTTCGTCGCTCGCCCCGTGTGCTCGAGCTCGACTTCCATGCCCTCCGCAGGGAGCTCGTCTTCCGACGTGACAGCTACCCCCAGCCCGAGACCCGTGAAGTCGACGACCTCACCGCGAATCTCGCGCCCCTCCGCGTGAACGGAGAGCGTGAGTCCCTGACCGAAATACACGCGGCGACGAGAGCTTGTTCGTCCCTCCTTCCGACGAAGGATGTTGGAGCGCATAGCGCCGGACGTCTCTTGTTCGAGAGCGAGGAGCGAGTCGAGGCCTTTGACGAGTGCTGCGGTCATGCGCTCGGCTCCAGCAACCGTCGTGCCACGAAACGTCCTGCGCGGCGTGTCTCGGGATTGCGTAACAAACCGACTGCTTACAAGATCGTACGTTGGCGACGGTTGTGGTGAATGTGTCCACAGTGGCGCGCGAAACTACAGAAAAACGTGGTCTGGGATGCGACTGCGTGCAGTTCACACTCAAAAGAAGGGCGAGCGGAAGAGTGCGCCCTACGAAAGGCTGAATTTTAAGCCCAAAACGCGATCATGCTGCGAGGACAGGGGTCGCTGCTACCCAGTGCTTTTAGACCCACGCATACCCAGGTCGTGAGGACTCCGCGCCGATCGTAGGAGGAGAAGGGGGCGCGCCGTTTGGCCGGCTCGGGAGTGTTGCCCGCGACCGCGATGAACACGGCAGTCGCCGGAACGCAGCCCTACTCGCGGCACGCGAGCTGAGTGTCAAAGGACATTCCCGCATGCAACGGGCGTCAGCTCTCAAGCACGAGACGCTGGTGCGCGATCTGCACTACGCGCCCATCGAGCCCCTTCAAAACCTCTCGTTGAACTCTGTTTGATATCAAACTATCTGTGAGTCCGTGCGCTCCCCTCCCCTGCCAACGTTCATGCGGGGGGTACCTCCTTAGAGCCGCCGCGCTCGTATCTCGCGCCACGGCGAAGTCGGCGCCTTCGGAAGCTCAGAGGCTCCTTTTTCTCACCGTCGTGATCGGTATCGTCTGCGGTCTCGTTGGCGTCGCCTTTCACGAGTCGATTCGGCTGGGTGAATCCTTCCTGGCGAAGGTCGCGCGGCCAGATGCTTCCAAGTACTGGATCGCATGGCTTCTCGCCGCTCCCACGATCGGCGGACTCATCACGGGCCCCATCTTGAGCCGCTACTTTCCCGATGCCCGGGGCAGCGGGATTCCGCAAGTGAAGGCGACCTACGCCGAGCGGCGCGGACGCGTTCGGCTGCGTGACGCTGTCGCGAAGTTCATTCTGTCGACGATCCAGATCGGCAGCGGCGCATCTCTCGGACGTGAAGGCCCCACGGTACAAATCTGCTCGGGAGTCGCCACGACTCTCGGTCGTCTCGCGCGAATCACGCCACGCGCTCAGCGACGCTTGATTCCGGTCGGTGCAGCCGCGGGCATCGCAGCCGCTTTCAATGCGCCCATCGCAGCCGTGACGTTCACCATCGAGGAGATCATCGGAAAGCTCGACGACACGCTGCTCACGGGCGTCATCATTGCGGCCGCGTTGGCTGCCGTCGTCGAGCGAAGCATCCTCGGCGCGCACCCCGTGTTCGACGTCCCCGTCCACCACGGTGTCGATGACGCGCGCTCGCTTCTCCTCTACGCCACACTCGGTGTTGCGGCCGCCTTCGTCTCCATTGCTTTTACGGACTTGCTCCTCGCGTTGCGAAAGCGTTTTCGCGAGATGACGCGCATCCCCGAGTTCGCGCGCCCCGCTGTCGGCGGCTTTCTCACGGGCGGAATCGCCGTTCTCGCGCTCTTGCTTTTGCACACGACGGGAGTGACGGGTGGCGGCTACGAGTCGCTACGACGTGCGCTGAGCGGAGAGCTCGAAGTGCGAGTGCTTCTTGGCCTCTGCGTCGCCAAGTTATTCGCAACGTGCTTCTCCTACTCGAGTGGCGGTGTCGGAGGCATCTTTGCTCCCGTCCTCTTGATCGGCGCGATGCTCGGAGGGGCATTTGGCTCGCTCGACAAGACGCTCTTCGGTCATACGGATCAGGCAGCTTCCGCCTTCGCATTGGTAGGAATGGGAGCTCTCTTCAGCGGGGCCATTCGCGCCCCCATGACGAGCGTGCTCATCATCGTCGAGATGACGTCGGGCTACGAGTTGATCTTGCCCTTGATGATCGCCAACATGACCTCCTATCTCATCGCGCGGCGTTTCCGCCCCCAACCCATCTACGAAGCGCTCCTTGCGCAGGACGGATTGAACCTCGAGGGCCACCACCTCTATGAGGAGCTGGATCGCTTCACGTTGCGCGATCTCGTCATCACCAATCGCCCGTTCATCTCGTTCGCCTCTTCGACGCCCGCCAAAGAGATCTTGCGCGCTGCCAGCACACCCAACTGGCAGACCGTGTTTCCGGTGGTGGACGAAGTTGGCGGCGTCGTCGGCGTGATCACTCATGCCGAGCTTCGCGAGCTCCTCACGCAAAATAAGCCCGATGACGAAAGCACGGGCGCGACATCATGCGTCCGCCAGCGACCGTGACTCTCCACGACACGCTGCGCGTCGCCCTCGAACGGATGCGTGTGGAAAGCGTACGCGAGCTCCCCGTCATCGACGACGCTGGGCGCATCGTCGGATTCGTCGACGAAGGTGCGCTCGCGCACGTCTACCTTTCTGCGCGACCCCCGGCTTCGACAAGGACGGCCTGAGATGGTCGACAAGAAGAGAGAGGTACTCGAGCCGCCCCTCGCGTTCTTGCGTGAGCTCTGGGCGCTCGATCATGCCCTGGCCTCTACCTCGAAGCGCATGCACGATCGTATCGGGATCACGGCGCAGCAGCGGATGGTCCTTCGCTTCGTGGGCAAACTTCCGGGTATCACGGCGATCGAGCTCGCCGAGATTTTGCATCTCGAGCGCGGCTCACTCTCCCAAGCGCTGAAGCTCCTCGAGAAGCGCGGTCTCGTCTCACGGCGCGTCGACACGGTCGACCGGCGGCGAACCTTCATCGAGCTCACGAAGGCCGGAAGAAAGTTCGACGTGCCCGCTGTCGGAACCGTCGAGCGTGCCGTCGCGCGCACGCTCGACGAGAGCTCCGCCGCTGATGTGGCGAGAGTTCGAGATCTTTTGCGGCGACTCACCGATCGGCTCAGCGACACCACATAGAGTGGCCAAGCTCCCACCAGCTCTTCTATTTCGGCGAATCGCTCGTGATCCGCAACCCGAAGCGATGGCGTTGCAGGAGCCGCCCAACTCGTGGATGGCCGCAAGCGTGGATACAAAACTGAAACGCACACCCGCCGTGTGGCTGAGTGCGCGTTCTCGTCGTTGCACGCTCTTCCGAGCTCGCCAGCCAGTCTAGGCTGC
>JAHFDV010000709.1 GCA_023248815.1 Myxococcales bacterium | reverse complement strand
CGAGGTTTTGGTCGACGTCGGCGGTCGTCAAGTCTTGCACCGCGAGCGCTTGCTTGTAGCGGTTGGGTTGCGTTTCTTGCGCGTTCATGTGTCTCCTCGGGGCGAGAGGGATGCTAACGCGGCCGGACGCCGATTCGTCGATCCATGGAGGGCGCCTGCGCTCCCCTGAGCATTGGATGCACCAGTGGGGCGCGACGATTCGCTGGAAAAGCCCTAATTCTAGTGGATCATGCAATGTGCGCTCGTGTGCGACTTGGCACTCAACCTGCAAAGGTGGGGGTATGCGCCTTCTTGGAATCCTCGCCCTTCTTGCTACCGCCACAACCGCGGTCGCCTGTGCTCCAGAGGACAGCGAGCAACTCGGCGTTTCGCAAGAGCGTCTCACGCTGAAGCGGCTCTCGGACGGCAATCTCGTTTACGATCCGAGCGTCGTCCCCGACGAGCCTTACTACTTCGAGAAGGGCAAAGATCTCGATCCCGAAGTCGGAGTCGACGAGGTGCCCGAGGAGTCCACTGGCGGCGGCGTCCAGATGCAGGGCGGCACACCCACGGGAAGCGTCACCGACTGGAACGTCGACCTTTCCGACAGGCTCGGGCCCGCGCGCAACCAAGGCCAGAATGGAACGTGCTTCAGCTTCGCGTTCACGGCGGCATGCGAAACGTTGCGCGGCGACAAGCAGTCGCTCTCCGTCGAGCCCGTTCGCGATCGGCTCCAGCTTCTCGGTGCTGACGGCCTCTTCAGCGTGATTGCCGCGTCGCGCGTGCGCGGCACGAATCTCGTCGTCGAAAAAGATTGGCCGTATGACGGCGACAAGCGCAGCGGCGCAAAGACCGTCGGCAAGCTCGCCACGGTCGAGCAGTTCGATACGAGCCCTTACCTCGTGAAGAAGTCACTCGAGGCGGGCGTTCCCGTCGTCGTCGGCATCTGTTGGGACAACGATTTCGCGTTCGGCGCGAAGCACAATCAACTTCGCATCACGGGCGCTCCTTCGACGTTCGGTCGCCGCATCAGCTGTAACATTCGCGGCAAGGCTGGCGCGGACGCGGGCGGTCATGCGCTTCTCTTGGTGGGCTACAGCGTGAACTCCGAGGGCCGCACCGTCTTCAAGTTCCGCAACAGCTGGGGCGACCAATGGGGTGACGCCGGCTACGGAACGATGGGTGACGGCTTTCTCAAGAACATGGGCATGATGGCGTTTTCTGTGGGAATCAAAGGCTGATCTCGCGCGGCGTTGACAATCAATAAGCGTTCACTTATTGATTGTCGGTGCTTGCTGAAGACCGAATTTTTCGCGCGTTCGCAGATCCGAGTCGTCGTGCCATCTTCGAGCGGCTGACGAAGGGGGAGGCGGCCGTGCGCGACCTCATTCCGAGCGCGGGGATTTCGCAGCCGGCCGTGTCGCAGCATCTCGCGGTGCTCCGCGAAGCTGGGCTCGTGTCGGAACGTCGCGAGGGGCGTCTGGTTTACTACCGCGTCCGCCCGAAAGGGATGCGCCCGCTCGTCGACTGGATCACGCACTACCAAGCGTTCTGGATGGACAAGGTCGAAGGACTCCAAGCCTTGCTCGAGGAGATGGACGAATGAATGCAAAGACCGAGACGCAGTCGTTTTCAATCGAATGGGATCTGCCGCATGCGCCAAAAAAGGTATGGCGCGCGCTGACGGAGCCCGCGCTGCTGGCGAAGTGGCTGATGTCGACGGACATGCAGCTCGCGCTCGGCACGTCGTTCACGTTTCAAGCGCCTTCGTCTCCGCAGTGGGACGGCAAAGTGAACTGCACGATGCAAGAGATCGAACCGCAAAAGCGTCTTCGCTACTCATGGGCCGGTGGTGGACTCGAAGGAACGGTCGTCACGTGGACACTCACCGCCACGAGCACGGGCGGCACGCTTCTTCGACTCGAGCACGCAGGCTTCAAGGCCGGTCAGAAGGAAGCGCGCTTCTTCGAAGGCGCCAAGCAAGGATGGCAATTCATGGGAGGCAAACGGCTCATCGATGTGCTTTCAGAGATGACCGTGCTCTCGGAGATTCAATCGGAGGAGAGCGCATGAGCGCAGGAGACATCTCACCGTCCAAGAAGGGCATTACGATCGCCTACTGGATCTTCACGGGCCTCTTCTGTTTACAGATGGCCTTCACGGCCTATGCGCACTTCTTCATCCCTCAAGCGGGTGCCGTGTTCGCGCGTCTCGGATTCCCGGACTACTTCCGCGTCGAGCTCAGCATCGCAAAGCTCATCGGTGTCGTCGTCCTGATCGTGCCGAGGGTGCCAGCAACGCTCAAAGAATGGGCCTATGCCGGTTTCACGATCGTCCTCGTTTCGGCGTTGATCGCGCATCTTGTGGTGCACGAGGGTGTCGCCGCCTGGGGGTGGTCCGTGGGGACATTCTTGCTCGGCGCG
>JAHFDV010000295.1 GCA_023248815.1 Myxococcales bacterium | reverse complement strand
TTCGGACGGAGCCTTTGATGACGATGTCGTTGCTGTTTCCTGCGATGACAATGCCGTCTTTGATGATCCCGTTGTGCGCGCCGACGATTTGCGTCGCCGCAGAAGACGGCTTCGTCGTCGACGGCTTCACATACTGCGCGAGGCTCGGTCCGAACTGCAGGTAGCCGCGCACCTCTTTGAGGACGCGGTACTCGTAGAACTGCTTGTCGGTGGGCCAGTCCTCACCGTTTCTGCGCGCGCGCCCATTGACCCGCGTCGCTGCTGGGAAGTCGAAGAAGTCGGCGTTGATTGCGGCTTTGAGACCGATGGGCTTCGCCCACTGCTCGGGAGTCTTCTTGCGCTCCGCGTATTTGGTAGCGCGCACCGACACTCCTGGCGAGCAAAGATCGGCGACGACGAGCGCGCGACTCCCATCGCGAACGAGCTGAATCCCAGGAAAGGGTTTCGTCACCTTTGCTTCTGCAGTGCGCGTGCCGATGAAACCGTGCGCGCCGAGGAGCGCAAGAAGGGTCAACGATGTCTGCGCGGCACGATTGGAGAGGGTTCGCTTCATGCGGTTCTCCATTCGAACTAGCACCCGCCGCGTGGGTTTCCACGCGGATTGCTTCTCCCCCAAGCTTAACAATTAGGCTTGGATCCAAGCGTATCCATGGTCCGAACGCCGACGCTGGATTTAATTTAGATCAGCGTGCTCATCACGATGACGCACCGAGATACGCCTTCCTGCGGGATTCCTCGAGCGAAGTCGTCCCCGCCGACCTCGCAAAGCGCGCCTTTCCATTTGGATGGCACGCGTTGCGATGGCGTCCTTGCGGCGTGGTCGTCTCACCGCATTCACTTCGCTCAGTCGAGGCCAACGCCTTCCTTGCACTGCTTCGCAGAGATCTTGTTCGCGCGACACTTGTTCGCGGTGGAGTCGCAGCCGTATTCACAAAGCGCGTAGTCGTTGTCCGGTTCGCAAGCGGCGCCGACGGCTTTCTTCGCGACGCATTTTCTCTCCTTGTAGTCACACGCCGAGTTCTCGTCGCACGCGTTCCCGATTGCGGTGCAGTCTGCTTCGCCGCTGACCACATTCGACTTCTTGCATACCTTTGCGTTGTAGTCGCAGTAAGAGCCTTCGACGCACGAGTTACCGTTCGACGTCGAGCACGTGTCACCCACGGCGACGCGCTTCGCACACTTTTTCGTTTCGTAGTCGCAGAAGAGCGAATCGTCCTTGGCGTCACACGAGGCGACGGTGTTGTTCTCGGGCTGGCCGCAATTGCTCCCGACATCACCGACGATATAAGTGACGCAAACCCCGGCGTCTGACGCCCCGTCGTTCGTCGTCGAGTAACACGACGTCTGCCCGCCCGCGACGGGAGCGCAAACGACCGAATCGTCGCACTGCCCACCGAGTTGGACGTCGCCGTAAAGAAACGTGTTGCAGTCCACGGTGTCCTCGACGCTTGCCTCGCTTTTTCCGCATGCAGCAGCGATGGAGTGGTACTGCGCGAGGCAATTGCCGGCTTTCTGCGCGTCGTAGTGGAGGCTGGGCGTCTTCGCGAGATATTCGTCGAGCTTCGCTTGCGTCTCCGCGGCGGTGGACTTGCACTTCGCGACATCATTCTCGAAGCCGTTTTCCTGACAGCACGGGACAATCGCATCACAGACGGCGTTGGCGTACGCGGCTCCGAACGAGTTTACGGGAACCGGATTGCCCGTCACCTTGCCGTTGTTCTCACCGCTCGTACAGGCGACGGCGAGGAGTGATGCTGCAATCGAAGCGAGAATAATTTTGTGCATGAAGTTCCTTTTTAGGCGCGCGGTCTGCTTTGAACGGAGGCCGCGAATCGTCGTTCCGAGCGAGCACGAAGCAGTTGTCGTGCCACGCCCTCCCGCCTTCGAGCCATGCGAGACTAGCCCTCGATTACAAGCGTGGAAAAGATTCGCGCGCGAGTGACCGTCGTTCGGCGCCGCCCGCCTACTAGGATCCGAATGCCATGCTGACCGTGAACGGCACACGCGCCCAAGCGTCCCTCAGAGCGAGAACAGGTCTTCGAGATCGCCCTTGGTGAGCTTCTTCGCGCCGCCGGCGTCTTCGCTGAGAACTGCGCCGACGAGCTCGCGTTTTTTGCCACCGAGCTCGAGAATTTTTTCCTCGATCGTTCCCTTCGCGATGAGGCGATAGGTCGTGACGACCTTCGTTTGCCCGATGCGATGCGCGCGATCCGTTGCTTGATCTTCGACGGCCGGGTTCCACCACGGGTCGAAGTGAATGACGGTATCGGCGGCGGTGAGATTGAGACCGCTGCCACCCGCCTTGAGCGAGATGAGGAAGACGGGCGGACCGTCTTCACGTTGGAAGTTCTCGACGGCCTTTTGCCGATCCTTCGTGGATCCGTCGAGGTACTCGTAGCCGACTCCGTCTTCCTTCAACGCATGACGGATGATCGTCAGCATCGAGACGAACTGGCTGAACACGAGCACGCGGTGTCCGCCTGCGACCGAGGTTTGGATGAGATCGCGAAGCGCCTGAAGCTTGCCCGAATCTTCGTCCGTGAACTCGCGCGGAAGGCCGAGGAGACGCGGATCGCACGCTGCCTGACGCAAGCGCGTGAGGCCCGCGAGAATTTGGATGTGCGCCTTGCCCATGCCCTGGCGTTCGACTTCGTTCATGACTTGCGCACGAACTTCCTTGAGCACCGCAGAGTAAAGCGGCGCCTGTGCACCGGCGAGCTCGCAGAACTGATCGCTCTCGATTTTCTCGGGGAGATCTTTTGCGACCTCCGATTTGGTGCGTCGCAGAATGAAGGGGTGAATCGTCGCGCGAAGGCGCGTCGCAGCTTTCTGGTCGCCCGCGTCGATGGGACGCGCATAGCGCTCTTCGAATTTCTCGAGAGGGCCGAGCAGTCCCGGGCTCACGAAGTCGAAGATCGACCAGATTTCGGAAAGGCGATTTTCGATCGGCGTGCCCGAGAGCGCGAGGCGACGGCTCGCCTTGAGCCTCTTCGCCGCGCGCGCCGTTGCAGACATCGGGTTCTTGATGTTTTGCGCTTCGTCGAGGATGGCGTAGCGAAGGTCGAGCTTGGCGAGAAGCTCTTCGTCGCGGCGGAGGAGCGCGTAGCTCGTGAGCACGATGTCGGCGCCGGCGAGATCTTCTTCGCGATCTTTGCGGTCAACGCCATGCCAAAGTGCGTGCTTCATTCCCGGCGTGAACTTCTCGATTTCACGAATCCAGTTCGTGACGACGCTTGTCGGCGCGACGATGAGAGCTTTGAAATGCTTCTTCTCTTTTTCGTCGGCGGCCTTTACTGCAGCGAGAAGCGCGAGCGTCTGCACCGTTTTTCCGAGACCCATGTCGTCGGCGAGAATTCCGCCCGATCCGATCTCGTGGAGGAACATGAGCCAGGAGAAGCCTTGCTCTTGATACGGACGAAGATTCGCTTTGAGTCCGCGCGGTTTTTTGATCTCTTTGATCTCGTCGATGTCGCGGAGCTTCACGAAGAGATCTTTGGCGCCGTCCGTGACGTTCTTCTTGCCGACCTGATCGAGCAATTCTTGGACGCGTCCAGCTTGTGAAAGAGGAATCTTGCTGCCGCCGCCGCTCGTCGCGAGGATCTCGGCCTGACGAAGGAGCACCTCACGGACCTTGTCGAGGTCGAGACGCGCGTAGGAGCCGTCGGAGAGGCGAACGTACTTCCGCCCTTCAGCGAGGCACTTTGCGAGCTCGTCTTGCGTGACGGCAACGCCTTCGCTGTCGAACGAGAGCTTCAGCGCGAGCCAATCGACGCCGCTCGAGACGCGCGCAGAGGCGCTGAGGGTTTCGCCGCGAACTTGAACGTCGACGAGGTCGTCGGGGATGAAGAGGTCCCATTCTTCCGGAAGCGACGCGATGCCGTCCGTCCAGAACTTGATGGCAGCTTCGCCGCGGAGAACGAATCCACTTCCGTCTTCGTCCGTCACCAAGCCGAGCTCACGGAGCTTTCCGACGGCCTCTTGCTGGCCCACGATGTCCGTGCGAATGCAGCGGGCGCGCGCGGGAAGACCACGCGGCGGCGGATCGCTATCGCGCACGCGACCACGCGTCGGCTTCGGCGCTTCGATCTCGGGCGACGAATCTTCTCCGTCGTCGTCATCGTCTTCGTCGTCATCGTCGTCGAAGTCGTCGCCTTCGACGAACGGCGGACGAATGATCACGGGGGGCGTCATGCCGTCGGCGCGAACGTCGAGCTCGACGTCTTCGTACGCAGCGCGCAACGAAACGCGCGCTTCGACGAGCGAACCGCCGGCGCGCAGGCGGAAAACGGGAGGAACGTCGATGACGTCGGCGACTTGCGCGAGATCGGGCAGCTCTGCACCGACTTCGAGCGCGATCTTGGGGAGCCCGTGCGCGACGAGGGCTGCGAGATTCTGTACGGGCTCGTGAATGAAGGGAGCGCGAAGCAATCGGCGAATGCTCGACGGCGCCACGCGACGGTCAATCGGGCGCGCGACGCCATCCGAAAGATCGATGTACCAGCCCGGGCTTCCTTCGAACCAGCCGCCCGTCGCGGTCGTGAATTTGCGCGGATCGCCCTGGCGCATGAACGACGACTTCACGATCACGTGACGGCCATCGGGCGAGAGATCGAGATCGAACTTGGGGCGCAAGGGCTCGTCGCCGAAGCGTAAGTCCATCATCTGCGGTTCGAGGATGACGCGCTTGCCCTTCATCAGCGGAAGGAGATCGCACACGTCTTCGCCGCGGACTTCGACACCGGCTCTTCGACCGCCATTCTCGAAGCGGGAGAGGAAGCGCAGCAGGTCGCGCTCTTGAGTGGGGTGCTCGTTTTCGTGAGGGAGAAGCGCTTGAGGCGAAAGAGGGGTGCGGGTCGCGCTGTCTTGCGGGGTGACGACGAGGAGCGAAGGACGTACTTGGACGCGGTATTCGATGTTCTTTGGCGAAGGCGGGAGCGGCTCTTTGGACCAGGCGTCCACACCGGTAGAGACGACGGAGTAGGCTTCGCCTCCAGAGATCTGAAACCCTGGTCCAGAAAGACCTAGGCCGATTCCCCCGCCCTTGCGGCGCCCGCGTCGCCTTCGACGGCTCATTGCCAGGCCGTCTGCGAACGTCGCACGATGATCTGTAGTCGCATGCTCATGTGGTCCTCGTGCTTCTCACCGTGTTGGGAGGTCCCGCTGAGCTCACTACCGAAGCTGCTCCGACGGTTGGTCTCGTTCGGCAGGGTCGCGGCTTTGAAACGATGGCCGCGCCGGCCGTTCACGATTTTTGGAGAGAGGTGGCCCGCTTAGGGTCTCAACCTCCGTCGCTGTCCGCGTACGTAACACCGGTTTTTCTGAAGCGCAACGCCAATTTCCGCTATCGTCCAGGCCGTGAAACGCGAGGGGAATGGGCAGCGGGGCGTCGTCTGGTTCTTGTTGGCGGGATGCCTTCTCGCGGGCTGTTCCGTGCCGGTCGCATCGGCCCTCGACGAGACCGACGCGAACGAGATCGTACTCCGCCTCGAACGCTCGAATATCGACGCAACGAAAGAGATCGATCCGACGGCGGAGGGAAAGTTCCGCATCCTCGTCGCTCGCGACGACACGCCCGAAGCCGTCGAGGCGCTGCACGACGAACGTCTTCCGAGAGTGAAGCCGAAAGGCGTTCTCGAATCCACGGCGCAAGGTGCGCTCTTGCCCGGTCCTGAAAGTGAGCATGCTCAGCTCGAAGCAGGTCGTGCCGGTGAGTTCGAGCGGACGCTCCTCGGCATCGAAGGGGTGATTTATGCGCGCGTCCACTTGAGCCTTCCTCGAAAGCTCGCCTTCGGATCGGAGAAGGAATCGAAAGCCACGGCGAGCGTGCTCGTCGCTCAGCGCGGCGCGCAGCTCTCGCAAGAAGCCGTTCAGCGCCTCGTCGCAGGCGGAGTTCCGAATCTCGCGCGCGAGGACGTGCAGGTCGTCTTTCTTCCGCAAGGTCCGACGGCTGCCAAAGATCGCCCGCGCGAGCTCGCTCACGTTGGCCCCATCGCCGTCGCGGCGGGTTCGCGCTCGCTGCTGCAGGCGCTTCTCGGCGGCTCGCTCGTCCTTCTCATGGGACTCGCCGCCGCGCTTCTAGTTCTGCAGTCACGCGCACTCCGTAAAATTCGCGAGCTCGAAGCGCCGCCGAAAGCGCGGTAAAGTCCACGTCACGCGCCTCGCATTCATCGGGAATGCTGCGTAGAGATTCGCCTTCCGCATGATTCGAATTCGAGACGTCGAGAAGCGCGGTCGCGACGGAAGTTGCGTGCTCGGCGGCGTCACGCTCGAAGTGCCGAAAGGCTGCCTCTATGGGCTCATCGGTCCGGGCGCATGCGGAAAAAGCGTCCTCCTGAAGTCGATCGCTGGGCTTTTGAAGCTCGATGGCGGAAGCATTCACGTAGGAGATCGCGACATCACGCGCATGAGCGAGCTCGAGCTACAACGGATGCGGGGCGACATCGGCATGCTCTTTCAGAACAATGCGCTCTTCGATCATTGGAGCGTCTTCGAGAACGTCGCCTTCCCCCTTCGACGCCTCACCCAGCTCGGTGAAGCGGAGATCCGGGAACGCGTCATGGAACGCCTTGCACGCGTCACTCTCGCTGGCTTCGAAGACCGCATGCCCTCGCGTCTTTCCGGCGGACAGAAGAAGCGCGTCGGTGTGGCGCGCGCGACGGTAACGAACGCGCAGATCGTCCTCTACGACGAACCTGCAGCGGGTCTCGATCCCGTGACCTCGCAGCGCATCTTCGATCTCTTGCGTCGCGAGCAGCTCGCTTCGGGCGCGACGGTCATCATGGTGTCGAGCGATCTCGATCGCCTACTCACCGTCACCGATCGCGTCGGCATGCTGTATCGCGGCAACTTGATCTTCGATGGCACGACCGCCGAGGCGAAGCTCGCGACCGATCCACACGTACGCCAGTTCGTGCACGGGCTCACCAGCGGTCCGCTTTAGGTCGCGCCAGGGCTCGAACGAATGAGGTCGGGAACCCTCGTACTACCTTTCCGCCGACGCACACCGTATCCCCTCCCTCGAATCACAAGTACCCACGAAAATTAGGTTTTTTCGAGGGTCGAGTGGCGAATGACAAACCCTCAACGTAGTGTCCGCGGCGATGCGAATTCACCCGCTCGTCTTCTCGGTTCTCGCGGGCTCGCTTCTCTTCGGCTGCGCGTATGAGTCGGGAGACACTGCGGCGGTCGCCGACGACGTCTCCGGGGACGACTCGAGTCTCGTCGGGGGCAAGCTCACCTTCGAACGCCCCGAGATCGGACGCATCACGACGCGCGCAGGCAAGGCTTGCACGGCCACGCTCATCGCCGACAACGTCATCGTCACGGCGGCGCACTGCTTCGATTGGCAGACGAAGGACACACCGGGCACCTGGATCGGTCGCTTCTTCATCGAACGCTCGGCGAACGACCTGAACGTCTTCACCTTCGACGCGATCATTTCTTACACGTC
>JAHFDV010000294.1 GCA_023248815.1 Myxococcales bacterium | reverse complement strand
GCGAGCATGTTTCTTTCGGAGCTTCGGCGACGAGGGGCGCTTTCGTGACTTACTCGACGCAGGAGACGACGACTGAAACGCTGGGTTACACCTGCCGACGTTTGGTCACGTCCTTTTTGGCATCTCGATGCACTAGCCAATCCCACGGTGCGCAAGGTCGTGATAAAGATTCGCGCATGAAACGCGGAAGGTGGCTGGTCGTTGGCGGCGCAATTACGCTCGGTGCGGCGCTTGCTGTCGCCTGCGGCTTCGACCCTCCGGCGAAGCACACTTCGACGAGCGCCGTCGCCTCGACGTGTACGGCAGAAGCGGGCGTTTATCCCGAGCCCAACTGCGACAAGTCGGAGCGAATTTGTGAGTCGAGCGGCTGCCAAATCGATCCGCAATGCAACTCCGACAAGACCTGCATGCCGTTCGCAGACAACGCGAGCAATCCCACGCTCGACTTCCGCATTCGCTGGCTGAATGTCGTTTCGCCCTCGTCGCTCGCGCAAGACTTCATTCAGAAGTCGATCATCAACCACGCGATCAAACTCAAGCAGTGCTCCGAAAGCGGCACGGGCGCCTTCAACTGGCTCCTGCGCGTGAACCGCACGACGTCCTCGCTCGAGACGGGTGGTGCTCCGCCCACGGTCGATCCGTTCGGCCTCGGATACTGCTTCTTTCAGGGTTCGACGGGCGTGTTCGACGTTCGTCCCGAGCACGTCCCGGTCACGTTCACGGGAGACACGTTCTCTACGGAGACGATCCCGCGTTTGCTCGTGCCAATCTTCAACGAAGGCAACTTCGAAAACGTCATTTACCTTCCGCTGACGGACGTCCGCTTCCTCAACGTCGGAATCTCTCCCGACTCGAACTGCATCGGCGCCTACAACCCCGCCGCCGTCGACAACAACTGCAACGACGACATTGGGCTCTGCTCGCGTTGGACGACGAACGGGTCCCTCGGCGGATACATCTCGCTCGAGGAGTCGGACTCCGTTGCGATCTCGCTCGTCAATCGCACGCTCTGCGCCATCCTCACGGGCGACTCGGACAACAGCCCAGACGCAGGTCCTCTGAAACATTGCGTCCGCGAAAACGGCGCTATTCGCGCCAAGGGCGACTACTGCTCCAAAACGAAGACGGCCGGGGACTGCCAGGACAGCATGTGGCTCTCCGCGACGTTTGCGGCCTCAGCCGTGAAGATTCACGACGGCGCGACCACGGTCGGATGCGGAGTCGTTGCGCCCGCGCCCAGTGTGGATGCCGGCTCCGACGCTTCGGCCGACGCCGGTGCCGACGCAGACGCAGCCTCGCTCTGAGGGACGAAGCTCTCCCCCATCTCGGCCGTTCGCGTCCGAAAATGCCGCAGTGCGTCGTAGCAAACGTGACCCTTCGGCGTTGGTCGGGTGACTGAATATGTGTCAAGATAGCCGCGGCGCGACCGGGGTTTTGCCCTCGCGCACTTAGCAAAAACACGGGAGTACGACTCGATGCGAACACGTAGGATCATGTCCGCGGCGCTTTTCATTCTAAGCGCGTCCTGCGCGGGTGGTGGAGGCGGCTGCACAGGTTGCGGCGCAGGCCCCATTCCCGGTGGCTTCCCGCAAGAAGCGATGGTCCCGAATGGTGGCACGGCGCGCGTGACGCGGAGCGGGCTCGACTTCGTCGCTACGAACCTCGGTACGGTGGCGTCGTCGGTGCTCGGCGCGAACACGCTCACCTTCCCCATTCCTACGAGCACGCAGTCGGCCGTGGGGGTCAGTCTCACGATCTGCCCGGGGGGCCCGAAGCCAAACGCAACGCCTCCCCTTTGCACGGCAGAAATCAACATCGCCGCGTCGAAGCTCAAGGTCGACGCGACCAATCCGAACGTCGTGAAGCTCACGGGGACGATTCCCGTCGTGATGAAGAAGCTTCCGCTCGCCATCGGCGCGCCCTTCAATTTCACGGTCTATGCAGGTCTCGGCAAGAACGCGACGTGCAACAACGGCAACCCCGTCGTCCCGCCGAAAGACGTCCCGATTCTCATCTCGATTCCGGTCGTCCAAGAGACGATCACGCCGCGCAAGGGCTACGCCAAGCTCGACCTCGCGAACGCGACAATCGATCCACAGCTCGTCAAAGAAGACGCGCAGGTTTGTTGGGACTGCGTGGCCCCCTTCCAGGGCATCTGTGACGGCCTCGCGAGCTTCGTGAAAGATCTCGTCTTCAATACCGTCGTCGACGGCGTCAAAGATCAGCTGAAGCTCGCCCTCCAGGATTTCTTCTGCACGACCCCGACGATCGGCGTGACGCCCATCTGTCCCACGGGCTCGCAGCCGAACGCCGACAAATCGAAGTGCATGTATACTGCACGTCCGTCCGAGTGCGTCCCCACGCCGCTCGGCTTCGAGTCGCGCCTCGACCTCTCGGAGACGCTGCAGACGTTTTCGCCAGGCACGACGGGCGGCTTCGACATCGCGATCGCCGGTGGTGGTTCGCTCGACCCCGCTCCTGGTTCCGCCGCCGACAATGTCGGCTATTCGGGGCACACGCCGAACGGCCTCACGTTGGGCCTTCTCGGAGGCGCGATGCCTGCGCCGGTCTCTGCATGTGTTCCTCAGGCCAAGCTCACCGCGCCCGCAGGGATTGGCCGCCCTGATGAGCTTCGCGCGAACATCCCCGCCGGCTGGCCCGTGGGTCAGGCACCTCCGGATCTCGGCATCGCGCTCGCGGGACGCTTTCTCGAGTACGCGCTCGGCACTTCGTACAACTCGGGCATGCTCTGCCTCAACATCACGACGGACACCCTCCCGGACATCCGAAGCGGTCTCCTCAGCGTCCTCGTTCCTTCGCTTCCGAAGCTCACGCTCGAGCAAAGTGATGCGGCGCTCGCCATCGTCACGAAGCCGAAGAACCCGCCGAAGATCGCGATCGGCACCGGCAAAGACATCAAGACGGATCCGCTCCTCAAGCTCACTCTGCCGAAGTTCGACGTGGACTTCTACGTGTGGAGCTACGACCGCTACGTTCGCATCTTCTCTTTGAGCGGCGACCTCGTGCTTCCGATCAATCTCTCGACGGCGATCGACGCGCAGAAGAATCCGAATGGCGGCCTCTTGGTTCAGCTCGGCGAGATTGCGTATACGAACGCCGTCGTCACCGCGAACGACCTCCTTCTCGAGGATCCCAAGGTCCTCGCGGCAGGTGTGTCGGGCATCATCGGCGCCGTCTCCGCCCAAGTGACGGGAGCGATTCCTGCGCTCGACATCTCGGCAGCGCTCAGCGCCGTCGGTCTCGGCGTCAACATCCCGGCAACGGGCGGAATCGTGAAGCTCACGAAGGGCTCGGACGACTTCGTTGCACTCTTCGGCAAGCTCAAGCTCGGCGCGAAGGGAACATCGACGAAGATGCAGCCACTCATCGCGATCTTGGAGAAGGAAGTCGATCCTTCAGCCATGACGTTGCAAGGCGCGGATCGTACGCGGTTCCCCAAGCTCACCGTCAGCGCGTCATCGAACGTCCCCGGCGCCGAGTACTCCTACGCCATCGACGGCAGCACGCGTAGTCCCTGGATGCTCGGTGACACGTTGCGCATCCAGAACGATAGCCTCTTCATGCAGGGCAAACACAAGCTGCGTGTTTGGGCACGCCAACCCGGCGAAGATGGTCTCGAGGATCCGGAGCCCGCAGAAGTGCCGTTCACGATCGACGTGCTTCCGCCGCGCGTCGAGCTCGAGGGACGCGTTCTTCGCGCACGCGACATCGTGAGCTCGGCGCTCGAAGTGCGAACGATCGACACGAATGGCATCACGACCGATTGGCGCGCAATGGATCGCAACGGCGCCGTCTCATTCCTCAATCTCGAAGGCACCGTCCGCCGCGCAGAAGTGCGTGACGAAGAAGGCAACGTCTCGGGATTGGACTTGAGCCTTCTCTCGGGAACCAACGATTCGGTCGAGTCGAGCTCGTGCGCGACGCGAACTCCTTCGAATGGGAACTCGGCGGGAGGATTCGCCTCCGTCGTCGCTCTCCTCGGCGCGTTCATGCTGCGCCGCAAGCCCAAGCAAGAGACGTCCGTCGCCAAAAGCTCGAATGGAAAGCGCGGTGACGCGTGAACCGCACGAAGCTCTTCCTTTTCTCCGTCGCGTCGTTCGCGGGCGTTTTCCAAGGCTGCGATTGCGGCAGTGACAACGCTGGACCGGGCGACAAGCCCGTTATCGTCGACGAAGGCAAGTGCGGATACGACTGCAAGCAGACGTGTACCCCCGGGCTCCCCCAAGGGCTCATCGGTGGCTACACGTCGATCGTCACCGCGCCAGACGGCGTCATTCATGTCGCCGGCTATAACGACTTCGCCTTCACCCCCGACGTGAACGTCAAATACGGTGACCTCGTCTACGGAACCTTCAATCGCGAGAAAGGCGAAGTTGAATGGCAGACGGTCGACGGCGTCCCTACTCGCGACACCGGCACGGCTGGCTGCCCCATCGCCGATCGCGATGGCTGGCGAAAAGGTGAAGACGAGCCCGGCGACAACGTCGGACTCCACACGAGCATTCAGCTCGATCCGCGCGGTCGTCCAATGATCGCCTATTACGACAATACGAAAAAATCGCTGCGCTTTGCACGCATCGACGGCGGTTTCGCTTCGTATTCGATCACCGAGGTCAAGCAAGGCTTCAACCGCGGGCGCTACGCAAAGCAGCTCATCGTCGGTGGCCGCCCGGTCGTCATTTACAGCGGCTTCGAGCCCGACAAAGACGGCAAGCGAATCTCGAAGGTCAGCATCGCGAAGTCTGCGAGCGATTTTCCGAGCAAGGCGACGGACTGGACGTTCGAAGACATTTACAGCTCCGAAGCACTCCCCTGCGTCGTCGACAGCTGCAGTGACGGCACGGCGTGCGTGTTGAACACGGGCAAGTGCAGCGCGACCGTCTCGACGTGCTCGCCGACCTGCAACGTCGACTTCGCGTGCATCAAGACCGGTTCCTCGGGCTCCTGCGTTCCGACGAGCCCCGTCGTTCCGACCTCCTATCCGAAAGACGTCGGCGATGATCTCCAGGTCGCGCAGAGCGGCGCCGGAATAGCGATCGTCAGCTACGATCGCGTTCACGGCGACCTCCTCGGGTTCTCCAATGCCGATGGCAGCTGGAAGCGAATCGTGCTCGACAGCTCGATGCCGGACGTGGGCGTGTCACCTTCCATCGCTGTCGATGGCAAGGGCGATTGGCACGTGACGTACATCAACAACTCGTCTGGCGCGCTCCAGTACGTGCGCGTCGTGGGCGGCAAGACGGCCGGAAAGCCCGAGATCATCGACAACGGGCTCGGTCTCGCGGGAACGCTCTTCCCGGATGGCATCCACAAGGTCGGTGACGACTCGGAGGTTCGCGTAGCGGGCGACGGCACCGTCGAGCTCCTCTATCAAGATGCGACGGTCGGCACGCTCCGCTATGCCAAGGGCGTCGTCTCGGGAACAACTCACACGTGGACCGTCGCCGTGGCGTCACAGCCGGGACGATTCGCAGGATTCTTCCCGCACTGGGTCCCCGGCGGAAATGACATCGTGAACTTCTGGCGCGTCACGGACACGGCGACGAAGAGCATCTTCGGAAATGTCGCGCTCTTGACGCGGCCCTGAGGGCTGACTCGACCCCATTAGTGCTCGACCCTGAAAAGGTCAACGCAGCCTTCATGAGTGAGAAAGAGCGTTACGCCGCGTTGGCGTCTGCGCTCATCATGTCGATCGAGCGAATCGCCGGTCCCGACGTCTTCTCCCGCTCGCTCGCGACGATACCGAGCAGCTCTTCCTTAGAAACCGTGCCGGTCTCGAGAAGCGCTCGCATGTAGCCGTCGACATAACCATGGGCGCGTGCGAGGCGCGAATGGGTCTCGCCCGCCGCCTTCGCTTGGAAGATGTCTCGGAGCATGACGCGGAGCTCGGAAAGGACTTCGGCTTTGGTACGCATGGGATGGGCTTACCGGACGCATCCCGAAGCGGCCAAGTTTTGGGAAAAGGTGGAGCTTTGCGCGCGCATCGGGTAGACGACTCGGATGTCGGAAAAGGCGACAGCATTCGAGGCACTTGCGGCGCACGAGCGCCTCGCCGAGATTGTCGCGTGGGGCCGAACCTTTCTCGACACGAGCGCCGAGAAGCGCGAAGTGACGTGGCTGGAAGCGTCGAGCGAGCCCAAAGAGGCATTCGTCGTCTCCGACTTCGGCAACGCACGTGACGTGCTCGAGCGCCCACCGCAAACCGACGAAGAGGTCGCGCTGCTCTCCGCGATCCTCGCTCACGTCGTTGCCGAATCGAAGAAAGACTCGAGCGACGAAGAAGACGTGATCGTGATGCGCCTTCTCTTCATCGAGACGGCAACGAATGCCACTCCGCTCTCCCTCGTCGATCGCGCCCTCGGTGACGACGCTCTCGACCTTTGGGAAGCCGTCGCGCGAGTCGTGCGTAGCGGCAAGCTCACGCAGAGCGAAGCGGAGACGGCCTGCAACGCGCTCGCGCAGTCACCGCGCACGGAAGAGATTCGTCGCAAGCTCTCGGGATTCGTCAAAGATGGATTCCTGCGCGAGCGTCTTGGTTTCGCGCCGAATCACTCAGGCAAGATGGCGATTGTTCCGGCGCGTTCTTCGGAGAAGGTCCCAGCGGCGCGCGCGCGAAGTCTTCCTCCGGATCCCCTGCCCGGCAGCTTGCCCCCTGGGCTCTCCTCGTCGGGCTCGCCGCCGTCCAAGACATCGGGAAGTTTGCCTTCGCTTTCGGGCACACGGAGCAGCGAAGCGCCCAACAACGACGTGAGTGAGATTCGAGCCTCGGATCCGCTCATCGCCATTCCTCCGGCCGCACGCGTCCCTTCGGGATTGATCTCGGCGCTGCCTTCACCTCCGCACTCTTCGCAGCGGCCCCCCCAAAAGGAGTCGTCGGGATCTCTTCCGGTCCCCACGGCAACGAGCTCGTCGAACTTTGCGGCAGCTGCGGGCGGCGATCCGCCACCCATCGTGATCGACACTGGCGACGAGAGCGCGGCCGCAATGCCCGCGGGCGAAGAGAGCTCCCACAAGGTCGCGAAAGACCGGCCGTCGAGCGCATCGCGCGGTTCGTCGTCGACCAATCTCCTTCATTCGCCGTCTTCTTCCGGCGTTCAAGCGAGCGTCGGCGTCGCCGAGAAGCTCGTCGACATGGCGACGAAGAGCCGTGAAAAGGCGAAGTCGACGCAGCCTCACTTCGTCGAGCTCGAGGGGCAGCTAGTCGCGGCTCCGCGCGGATTCGTCGCAACCACGCTGCTCGCGGTGACGGGACTCTTGTTCGTCGAGTACGTCGTTCGCATCGTTTTGCGCGTCGTCCTCGCGGTGAAGCGTCCCACGCGCGTGCGGATTCATCGCGAAGGCGTCGACGTCGAGACGAAAACGACGGTACTCGGGCGCACGGTGACGGAGCGGTCCATCGTCGTACCCGCGGGCGGCCTCGTGCGGGTCACG
>JAHFDV010000293.1 GCA_023248815.1 Myxococcales bacterium | reverse complement strand
CGAAGACGAGATAGCCGTCACAGCGCTCGCGCTCTTCGGGGTCGAGCGTGTGATCTTCGAGAGCCGCCAGCGCCGAGAAAGGTTTGAACGTCGAGCCTGGCTGAAACGCACCGCTCATCGTCTTGTCGAGGATGGGCCGAAGTGCATCGCTGTAGAGCTTGTTGAACGTCTCGCGAATCCGCGATTTGCCGCCAGTGCCCGACAGATCGTTCGGATCGAAATCGGGCTTGGAATAGAGCGCCAAAAGGCGTCCCGTGCGAACGTCGACGACGACGGCGGCTCCTGCAGGTTGCGAAGTGAATGCTTTTTCGATGCCAGCAACGAGATCGATGTCGAGCGTGAGGCGAACGTCTTTGCCGGGGATGGGCTCTTGCCGAATCGGCGCATCGAGAATGTGCTCCGCTTCGGGTCCCGTGCGGTAACGGCCGCGCGCGTCGACGACACGTTTTTCCCACCCGCGCTGTCCGCGCAGATAGCTCTCCCAAGCGCGCTCGATTCCCGTCGCGCCCATCGTATCGCCGATGTCGTAGTTCAGCGGATTGACCTGCTGACGCTCTTCGAGCGACATCTCGTCGTAGCCGTCGGGACGCACCTTCGCGAGCGTCTCGGCGTTGATCTCGTTGATGTAGCCAATCGCGTGCGCGGCCAGATGCTTGAACGGATAGAAGCGCACGGGCACGTTCATCACGTCGACACCGGGCAGCTCGGACTGATGCTCCGTCAGCTCGGCAACGACATTGCGATCGACATCCTCGCGAATCAAGATTGGGTGCCAGCAAGGCGATTTGTCTTCGTCGGTGGCGCAAGCGTCGTGCATGCGCCGAAACACTTGGTTTCGCTCGTCTGGATTCAAGCGAACGATGTCGGCGACGCGTGGAAACACATCGGGCTCACGGTTCTCGACGCGGCGCGATTCCTTTCGCGGCCGCAAGCTCGGTGCGACGCGCCCGGGGACGACATAAACGTTGTAGGCGGGGCGACTCGAGGCGAGCACGCGACCACGAGCATCTCGAATGATGCCGCGCGACGTCGGAACGCCGACCTTCCGGATGATGTTCTCATGCGCGAGGTGCTGATAATTGGCGCCGTCCAGTACCTGCAACTGGAAGAGGCGCACGATGACGGTGACGAAAGCGAGCGCGACGAAGATCGCCAGATAGCGATACCTCCCGCGAAACTCCGAGAGGTCACTTCGAAACGAGAGCCTCACGACGCCGACCTCCTGAGAGTTCGAACGGACCCTCCAGAACCGCCGAGGTCGAGCCGCTGGCAAAGGTAGAGAATGAAGGGCGACACGAGCGTCGTCGAGATCGTGTGCGGCAGCACGAAGGGCAAAAGCGTGCGCGGGACATAGGGATCGCGCCGCGAGAAGATCGCGATGAGTGCGAGCTTCAACGACGAGTGAACGAGGGCGAATCCGAAGGAGACGATCGCTTGCGTCAAGAACGTCTGCGTCGCGAATCGATTACCGACCGTGCGCGCGACGAGAAAGAGTCCCACGAACGTGAACGTCGAAAGGCCCACGGGCGTCATTCCGACGAGGTCGTTCAAGTAGCCGAGAAGGAATGCGAGGCCCGCTCCTTTCACGGCGCCGAACTCGCGAACGCCCATGAAAAGGATCATGGGAAGCGTGAGCGAGGGCACGAGGCCGGGGATCGAGAGCAGATCGAACACGCGAAAAAGGTTCGATTGAACGAGTACGAGAACGAAGCCGATGAGCAGAAAAAGGGTATTTTTCATGCTGCGGGCTCACTTCGGGCGCGGCGCAGAGGGCGCTGGCAATGGCGTCGTTGCGCTGCCGGGTTTGACGAGAACGAGCACCCAATCGAGCCGCGAGAACTTCACGGTGGGCTCCGCCTCGACCTCTTGCTCACTTCCGCGCTCACGTTGCTTCACCTTCGTGACTCTCGCGACGGGGATTCCCTGCGGAAAAGACTTTCCCATTCCGCTCGTGAGAAGAAGATCTCCTTCCGCCACCTCGTCGCCCGCTTGAATCTGCCCGATCTTGCACGTAGAAAGGCGCGGATCCCCGGTGCCGCGAAGCATCCCTCGCGCGTGCGTACGCGCGTCTTCGACGTCGAGGCTGAAGTGGGGATCGTCCGTGAGCATCACCGACGCCGTGTCACCCTCGACGCTGATGATTTTTCCAACCGCGCCATCTGGCGAGATGACGGGAAGGTTCTCGGCGAGCTCGCGCGAACCGCGGTCGAGAACGATGCGGGCCACACGGAAGAACTCCGAGAAGTCTTTTTGCGTCACCCGTGCGCTGACGAGCTCCCCGGGGGTCGTCTCTTTGAGTTGGAGGAGATTTTTCAGCTCGCGATTTTCACGCTCGAATTTTTCACCCGCGCGCACCGCTTCTCGGAGTCGAGCGTTCTCGTAGGCGAGCTTTTCGTGATCGGCCTTTACGTCCACCAAGTAGACGTACGACTGAAACGAGTCCGAGATTCCACGCGCAAGAGTTCCGACGGCGTATTCGATCGGCGCGGCGACGCGAAGGAAGATGCGATCGACGGCGGTGACGCTGCCCGGCTTGTCGAGGCTCGCGCGAAGAAAAAAGAACGGGACGACCAGCAGTACGACGACGAGCGCGATCTCGCGAGTTTGCTTGAGGTTCGGCGTCATTGCCCCTCTCAGCGAATCGTGACTTCCTTGAGAAGTTCTAGATGGTCGAGAGCACGACCACTTCCAAGAACGACGGCGCTGATCGGATCATCACACACCATCACGGGCAAGCCCGTTTCTTCGCGCAGAAGCACATCGAGGTTCTGTAAGAGGGCACCACCGCCCGTGAGCACGATCCCCTTGTCGACGATGTCGGCCGCGAGCTCGGGAGGCGTTTTTTCCAGCGCCTGAAGAACGGCGTCGACGATTGCGTTCGTCGGCTCGGTGAGCGCTTCGCGAATCTCGTCGGAGTTCACGACGACGGTCTTCGGGACACCGGCCACGAGGTCGCGTCCCTTCACTTCGCACGTCCGCATCACGGCAAGAGGGTACGCGTTGCCCGTCTCGATCTTGATTCGCTCGGCGGTCTGCTCGCCGATCGCCATATTGTATTTGCGTTTGAGATACGCCGCGATCGCTTCGTCCATCTTGTCGCCGCCGACGCGAACGCTCTGCGAGTACACGATGCCGGCGAGCGAAATGACGGCGACTTCCGTCGTTCCGCCGCCGATGTCGACGACCATGTTTCCCGAGGGCTCCGTGATGGGCAATCCCGCCCCGATCGCCGCGGCGATGGGCTCTTCGATCAGATAGACCTCGCGCGCTCCGGCGCTCTCGGCGCTTTCTTTCACGGCGCGCTTTTCGACATCGGTGATGCCGAAGGGCACGCAGATGATGATCCGCGGCTTGATGAGCGTCCGCTTCGTGTTCGCGCGAGCGATGAAGTAGCGGAGCATCGCTTCCGTGATTTCGAAGTCGGCAATGACCCCGTCACGCAAAGGGCGAACTGCACGGATATTTCCCGGCGTTCGCCCCAGCATGTCTTTCGCTTCACGGCCAACCGCGAGCACGCGATTGACGCCACGCGAGTCTTTCTGAACGGCCACGACGGAAGGCTCGCAGGAGACGATCCCGCGACCCTTCACGTAGATGAGCGTGTTTGCGGTCCCGAGATCTATCGCGAGGTCGTTCGAAAAAAGGCCATTCAGCCAGTCGAACATGATTTGCCTCGCCGAAAGGGTGGGAAACGGAGCTTCATCGCGCCCATCGATCGATGGACACGCCGCACCCTCGAAGAATCAGCCCGAAAGCGGACTGGTCGAGAATGCTGGCTCGCGTACCTCAACCCTTCGAGATCTTCCCTTCCTTGTGGGGATGGTGCGTACGGCACACGGGGCAGAACTTCTTCAGTTCGAACTTCTCCGGCATCGTTCGCTTGTTTTTCGTCGTGTGATAGTTCGCACGACCGCAGTTGGCGCAGCTCATTTTGAAGATGTCACGCATGGGAAAACTCCGAAAGAATCTTGAAATCTAGGGGCCCGAGGGCCACGGGGGGTTGCAACATGGTTCTCTTCGCCGTCGTTGTCAAGACGGAAGGCCGCGCCAGAAACGACGCTCCCTGAAGAGAAGAGATGAGAGCTCCGAAGAAAGAGCTCGTCAATCGTCGTCGGGATCGCCGCCGCGACGCCAATCGGTCTCGCGCTCGCGACCTTTCTTGGCACCACCGGTCGCACCGCCGCCACCACGACGCGGAGGACCGCCGTCGTCGAAGCTTCCGGTCGCCTTCTTGCGATCGTTGCCGAACTTACGAGAGGCGGGGCCGGGCGGAGGAGGAGGAGGCGCGAACTGCGCACCGCCACCGTTGAATCCACCTTCCGGGCGAGCCGGGCGATCTGCCTTGGGCTGCGCGAGGTTGATGACGAGCTTTCGATTCGCGAGCTCTGCGCCCTGGAGGCCATCGAGCGCTTGCTTGGCGGCTTCGATCGAAGCCATCGTCACGAATCCGAATCCACGACGACGTCCGTCCGGACCTACCGGAAGGTGCACGCGTTGGATGGCATTGGGTGCATGCTGCCCAATGAGCTCTTCGATGTCGGCCTGGGCGACATCGTAGGGAAGATTGCCGACGTAGAGCGTGCGGTCTTGACCCATGTCGCGCGACGAGCGCGGTCCGATCGATCCTGGTCCGCCCGGTCCGGCTGCGCCTGGCGGGCCGCCGGGTACGCCGTCGCGACGTGGAGGGAGCGCTTCGTAAGGACGAACCGAGATGGAACGACCTCCGTGAATGGATCCATCCAGCGTTTCGCGAGCTGTTTTCGCCTCTTCAGGCGTTCCCATCGTGACGAACGCGATACCGCGCGGTCGCCCGGTTTCACGATCTTTAGGGACACTTACGTGGACAACGTTCCCACCAGTCTCTTCAAAAATCTGCCTCAAAATCCCGTCTGTGATGCTGTCCGCGAGACCTCGGACGAACAGCTTCGCCTCATCCTGTGCCATCTTTTAAAAGCTCCAATCCCAAAAATCGACCCCCGTACGATATCTCGATGTGACGATGCGTCAACTGCGACGAGCCAAAACCGTCGCTTTCACACTTTCGACGCCGCTCAGATCCGCAAACGGGGTGATGTAATGTCCCGATGACCCGTGCTTGGAGGCATGGACCACCGTCGCGGCTCCAAAATCGCACCTCCTGTCTTTCGCGCCGCGACGAATGCCTCAGCTGCGGCTCGAGGGCGGCTGCGTCGCAAGGCCGGGGGGCGCGCAAAGTCGCAAGCATCTTCGCGTGAATCGGTTCGACACGACGGAGAGAAATTTGGGGTGCGTCTTCCCCATTCCCCACGCGGAGGCGGTGTTGAGGAGGCCGAGCTGCGTTCGAAGACCGCTGTAGGCAAAGAAGAGCGGCAACAGGAACACGACGACGAGATCTTCGAGCCGTCCCGCCAACTCGCGTGCGGCCCTCTTTTTTCGGAATGACGATGCCGAACGCAAACGCGCCGAAGAGCGCATGAATGCCAATGAGCTCCGTCGTCAACGCAGAGGCGAAGAGAGCGATCAAGATGACTGCGATGAAGAGCTGCGAGACCTTGTGACCGCGTCGCGCGGTCGCATGAGCCACGAGCGGTTTCACGGCGTACAGCATGAATGCGATGTAGACGACCGCGAAGGCCGTCGTGAGAATCGCCCCCGAGACATTTTCCGTTTTCACGAGAGCCACGACGACCGCGAGAATGCACCACGACGTCACGTCGTCGACGGCGGCGCACGAGATGGCGATCACGCCCACGTGTGTTTGGAAAAGACGGCGCTCGACGAGAATGCGGGCGAGCACGGAACGACGATGCTCGCGTGACTGATCGCGACCGACGACTTCACGCGCCCGCGCAGATGCCCGAGATCGAGTTCGAGACCGATGAGGAAAATGAAAAGGATGAGCCCGACCTGACTCATCATGAAGAGTTGGCCCATCGACGCCCTCGGAAACAAATCTGCCGAGAGCTCCGGCGAGACCCAGCCGAAAAGCGACGGACCGAGAACGATGCCCGCGATGACTTCGGCGATGACGAGCGGCTGCCCGAGCTTGCGCACTCCGATGCCGATTTAGCGGGCGACCCCGATCACCAGCGTCGCTTGAACGAGAAAAAGGACGAGTGGTCCGTGCTCGAGAAGATGCCTGAGCCACGTCATGGTCGAAAGCCCTCTCTCGTTCGTGCCGAGATCGAGTGCTCTCAGGGCAAAACGTGAAAGTGTCGAAGCGCGACTTCTGCGTAGAGTCCCATCAAAAGATAGAATGCGAAGCGTGAGCTGTGCAGGAAGGACCAGGCCGAAAACCAGAGCGGCCACATTTCGCCCATCCGTCTGTTCGGCTTATCTGCGGGCCGCGCGCCGTTATAAATGCGCCAGACTTTTCGTAACGAATCGAGGGAGACGAGCGCGACCAAGATCGTCGGCGAAAAAATGCGAAATGCTACGAGCGGCACGAGGGAAAGCGCCTGAACGAGCATCACGCCTTGCACGACGCGCTGCGAGCTCTTGCCACCAAGGATGACGGGGAGCGTGCGGATCCGCTTCCCCGTGTCCGGCACGATCTTGTCGATGTGCTTTCCGAAGATCACCTGGGTCGGCGAAAGGCAGTACACGAAGCCCATGAGAAGAGCCTTCGCGCTCCATGCGCCCGTGATGACGTAGTGGGTACCGCCGACCATCAAAGGGCCCCACACGGCAACGACCGCGAACTCGCCGAAACCGTAGTATTTGAGCGGATAGGTGTAGAAGAGGACGAAGAATGCGCCCATGCCGAGCAGCATGAGCACGTGACCCGCGCGTTCGTGAACGAGATAGGCGCCGCACGCCAGTGCGATTGCGCCGGTCACACCCATATAGATGTAGAACTCACGCTTCGACATCACGCCCTGTTCGAGCGGTTGCACGCCGTACTGCGCACGGAAGTAGTTGCCCTTGTCCGTCCCCTTCCAGTGATCCGTGAGGTCGTTGACGAAGTTGTTCGTGGCGTGCGCCATCATCAGGCCAACTGTCGTGACCAAGAACAAGCGCGCGTCGAAGTGGCCCTCGATCGCCGCAACGACGCCGCCGAAGAGGCAGGCGAAGAGCGTCATCCAGAGCACTGCTGCGCGCGCGGAGATGAGCCAGCGAGAGACGATGTCGAGTCCCTTCCACTCCTCGTTGGAGATGCGCGGCATCCGCACGATCGCCTTTCCCCACATCCGAACGTTGACCATTGCGCGGGACTCTAAAACATCTCGCCACCGCTGCGATCGTCGAAATGGAGGGCGCTTTGTGCCTCGCGCCTTCCGCGAGCGGTGAAGGATGGAAAGCAAAACGCCCGCACCCTTGCGGCGCGGGCGTTCGGTTCACGACCTCTAAGGGAGGTTACTTCTTCCCTTGGAGAACCATGATGTGGAAGCGCGAGAAGTCGCTCTGACCGAGCGTGAAAAGCACTTCCGTGAGGAGACGATACGGCGTGTTTTGGTCGGCGATGACGATCGCTTGGCTC
>JAHFDV010000292.1 GCA_023248815.1 Myxococcales bacterium | reverse complement strand
GTGACCTTGCCCGTCAGCGTCGAGAAGTCGCGCTTGATCGCGGCCAAGTTGGTGGTCGAGTTGTCGTCGAGCTCCGCGCTCTTTCCGTTGGCGTCGGTCTTCGTGGTGTGCACGGCGATGACCGTTCCGCCACCGGCTGCAAGCGCCCAAGCTTTCGGTGCGCTGCCGAGCGCATCGTTTTCGAACGACGAGACGATTTGATTCTCGGCTTCGACGGTGACGTACGCCAAATAGAGCTTGTTGGCCGCGTTCTCGCTCGTGCGGACGTAGAAGTTGTCGAGGTGTTGGACAGGAGTGAGGAAGGGAATGTTCCCCGCGCCGAGCTCGCCGTTCACGAAGACGTCGTAGGTCTGCATGGAAGGATCGGCGACGACCTTGACGGTGTACCAAGTCGAGGTGCGAGGTGTCTTGAAGACCGAGCGGCCATTCGCCACGAGATCCTTCGAGTCGTCCACCAGTACTTCCGCGGCGACCGTGCTTCCGAGGCGAAGCTGGAACTTGTCATAGGAGAGGTTGGTCGTGTCTTCAAAGCGCCACTCCGCGACGACCTTCGACGATTCGTCCGTGAACGTTCGCGTGGCTGCGCCGTATTCGGAGGTCGAGCTATCCAAGATCGCCAAGCTGCGCCCCGCACTGTTCGGCGCCTCGGCTACGTGCACGTAGGTGCCGCTGCGCTCCGTGACCGACCATCCTGGAGGATTCGAGTTGATCGCTTGTTGGTCGAAGTGATCTTCGAAGATGGTCGCGCGCGATGAACCATCGGGCTCGAGCATGAAGAGCTGCACGGCATTGGCACTTGCCCATTCGTTGATCGTGGCCGAGGAGCTCGCTCCAAGGAACGTCTCTCCGACCTTTGCGAGCTCGGGGCGCCCGCCATAGTGATTGCTGTGCCCGTCGTCGATGAGATATCGGCGCACGCGAATCGGATGCTCGCGGAACGACTGCGGAAGATTCACGAACTTCGCGCTCATGTCGTAGTTCTGCGTGCCGAGATACTGGTAGTTCCACGCGAGCAGCGAGATGCCCGAGTTGTCCTGCGAGGCGCGCACGTTCAGATTGCGCCCGCGAGAATCGACCGACGATACGGCGTCGATCCGCGCCTTCTTCATCATCGACATCGACTTCAGCAAGTTGCCGTAAGCCGTGAGCGCTCCGCTGATCGCAGTCGGACGTGTGACGAGCTGATCCTTTCGCTCGTTCGTCGAGTGTCGACCAACCCAGTTGAAGGGCACGTTCCGCGGATCGTCGCCGTACGAATAAAGGAGCGAAGCCATCCCTGCCGCCTGAATCACGGAGTCTTGCTTCGGCGTCCCGTCCTCGCCGACGTCGGTTCCAGGTTCGCCCGGATAGAGACCGACTTCCGAGATGAACGTCGGGATGTTCTTCGAGAGACCGCGTGCGCCGAGTAGCGCATCGATCTTCGCGCGCTGCCCGCCCACGTCGCCCGGGTAATCGCGAAATTTGTAATTGTGATACGAGATGAAATCGAGACGCTTCTTGCTCGAAGTGTCGGCCTTGAAGGCGTCGAGGAACTTGGCGATCCAATCCGTGTCGAAGTTCGCGAGCACGGGACCGCCGATCTCGAGGCGATCCTCTCCCGACAGACCGAGCTCGTCGTTGAGCTCGTTCACGACTTCGTAAAAGACTTTGTAGTAGGAGTAATCCTGCTTCGCGTCGAAGCTCGCGGGATAGTGCGGAACGAGGTTGGGCTCGTTGAGCGCCTCGATGTACGTCACCTTGGGGAACTTCTGCTTCAACGTGCGAATGATGTTCTTGATGATGGGCTTCGACTGCGCCGGAGTGTACTTCCAAGCGACGACGAAGCCCGAGCCGCCGATGTTCACGAGCAACTTGTCGGCGACTTTGCTGAGATCCGTGAGGTACGGAATCATGTCCGTGTAGTCGTAGGTCTTCGAGGTAGGCGAGTAGATCGCGTTGTCGCCAGCCCACACGCGATAGACGCCGGCATGGAGCCCTTGGCGATCCAAGAAGTCCACGTCGGCCGGACGAAAATCGCGTTGAAAATTCGGACCCGTCCAGTTGTTCTGGCGTTGCGGCGTCGCGAGCAGCCCACTTTCGACGGCAGCGTTGACCGTCACCGTGGCGGGAGAAGTCGCCGCACTTTCGTTCTCCGCTCGGTCGTCGTGAACGACGCCATCGGGTTCACTCGTGCACGCCATCGCCACACAGGCCGACGCTCCGAGAAGAGCGAGTGACCTCGGCATGCGCATGGTCGAGAGAGAGGTGAGACGACGGGCTGCGAACATTGGAATCCTTTCCGCGATTCTTTAAGACTTGAATTCGTGTGCTTCCCTCGTTGCGCACTGGGCACGCGATCGAACGAGAATGACTCGGTAGTCGCAAGTGCCATGCCGGCGACCTCCTGCGCCCAGCGAATTTGCCAGGAGAAATTGCGACGCGAGATCACGGCGAGAGATCCACACCGCGGCGAGTCGCAGGTTCCGCGGCGCCCCCCCTTCGTCACACGTGGATCCGTCGCAGCTCAGCCGTGCCCATCGAGGGACGAGACTCACATCACGCGCAGCGTCTTAACGCGCGCGACAGGACGTGCGCGCCTACCCGCGTCTCTCTTAAAGATGCAGAACGCTACCGCTTGAGAAAGGCGCGGAAATAAGGGCCCACGTTGCCCCCAGTCCAGCCGGCATCTACCAGATCCTGACGTTCTGGCTCCGTGGCGATGAGGCGCGTCTTTTCACCGTTCTGCAAGCGATACACGGGACTGCCGCACGGGCCCTCTGTCTTGGCGACCCACATGCCGATCCCCTCGTCAGCGGCACCGTTCGCGATGTGCGCCTTGTGATCGTTCTCGTCGAGCGTCCAATAGTAGTAGAGGCTCTTCGCGCGCGAGCGATAGAGCGGAACGGTCTTCACCGTCGCCATGTTCACCTTGTACGCGCGGAAAACGACGCCGAGCTTTTGGTCGAAGCCGATGCTGGCGGCGTTGTCGATCTCTCCCGGATTCAACGTGTAGAGGATATTGTCCGTCTTCGTGTTCTTGGTCGCGAGGATGTCTCCCACGACTCCCTCGGGGAGCTCGGTGCACGGGGCGAGATTCGCGTCGACAGGCAGAGGAGCGTCTCCACCATCGGCTGTCGTATCTACGCTCGCATCGCTCGCGGGAACGGCGTCGTAATCGCTCACGGAGAGCAGAAGCGAGCACGCGAACGTCGGCGTGAGCGACGCGAGAAGTGCGAATTGTGCGCGTGAAGAGATCATCGTTCGAAAGAGAAGAATCCGGAAGAGCTCAGGGCCCTTTCCCGAAAGTGCTACCCCTCGATCTTATCAGAGCCACCGGCGTCCGCATTCGTTCCTGGACGGTGAAATTCCGGCTGCTCTCGGGCGCACGAATGGGACACGCATGTCCCACTTGGCTCGAGACTGCCTGAGTGGTCCGGCGTTTTGGTCGGCGGGGTTTGTTCACCGCGCCGTCTCGCGCTACCGTGCCCAAAGTGACGGACGAAGGAAGCACAGAAATTCTCTTTCGCGACGGCGAACAGCTCAAGATTCGCACGCGCACGATTCGCATCGAGGTGACGGGTGGCCCGAACGCCGGTCAATCCGTCGAGCTCGCGGGACCCGAGATCCGAATCGGCACCGGCAAAAACGTGCAGCTCTTGCTCTTCGATCCCACGGTGAGCCGTCACCACATCACGCTTCGCATCGAGACTTCGGGCATTCGCGTCGTCGACCAGGGAAGCAGCAACGGCACGTCGATCGACGGCGTGCGCATCAACGACGCATTCGTTCGCCCCGACTCAATCATCACGCTCGGCGAGACCACGTTGCGCCTCCGCCTATCCAGCGGAACCGTCGAGCTACCAGTGTCTTCACGCGAGCGCTACGGCAGCCTTCTCGGCACGAGCGTTCCCATGCGTCAGCTCTTCACGTTGCTCGAGCGCATTCAGCCAGCAGAAGATCCGGTGCTCATTCAAGGCGAAACAGGAACCGGCAAAGAGCTCGTCGCGGAAGCGATTCACGAAGAGAGCCCGCGTTCACAGGGCGCTTTCGTCGTCTTCGACTGTTCTGCCGTCTCTGCCAATCTCGTCGAGAGTGAGCTCTTCGGTCACGTGCGTGGAGCTTTCACGGGTGCGCACGCCGATCGCGAAGGCGCGTTCGAGCAGGCCGATGGCGGCACGATCTTTCTCGACGAAATCGGCGAGCTTCCTTTGGACCTCCAACCGAAGCTACTTCGCGCACTCGAGAGCTTCGAAGTGCGTCGCGTTGGCGGTGTCGGCGTCAAGCGCGTCAACGTGCGCGTGATTGCGGCGACCAACCGTCGCCTCGAAGAAGAAGTGGCTCAGCGTCGCTTCCGCGAAGACCTTTTCTACCGCCTCGCCGTCATCCGGGTCGACATTCCGCCGCTTCGCTCGCGTCGCGACGACCTGCCTACACTCATCGATCACTTTGCGTCCGAGTTCGGACGAGGCACGCGCCACTTGTCACCCGCTGCCCGTGCCGAGCTTCAACGCGCCAACTACCCCGGCAACGTTCGCGAGCTTCGAAACGCGGTAGCCCGCGCCATCTCACTCGGTGTCGTTCAAACCGAACGCCTCGAGCCGATGCCACCTCCCGACGACGAGATCGACTTCAAGGTTCCGTTCTTGCTCGCGCGTGACAAGAAGCTCGAAGACTTCGAGCGAATTTACCTGCTCGAGGCGCTTCGCCGCTGCGGTGGAAACGCAACGAAGGCGGCCGATCTCGCTGGGGTGAATCGCAAGTTCATGCAGCGCGCGATCAAGCGTTACGGCCTGCGCGCCACGCTCGATGAGTGAGTCGACCCTCGCCTTATCGGCAAGCTGAAGGCGCGCGTCTCAAAATTGGAACGCAAACGGCGAGACCTGGCTCGGTCGTGAGGCGCGAGCGGATTTCGGCTCGCTCGGCGTTTCACCGCTGTTCGTAATGAGGAGAATGGTCGCAACAGCGAGTGACACGACGCCCACGCCGAGCGAGATATCGGCGACCAGAAAATCACGCTGCGTGCTGTCCACGTCTTTCGAGCTGCACGACGGTTTGCAGTTTTGATTGTCGAGATTGCTCTTGCGACCGAGGCCCGAGATTCCGAAGCCCGTGGCTAGTCCGAGACCGACGATACCGACGGCACCGAGAGCAATGCTGGCGGTCGGAATCGGCCTGTTTTTTCGCTCTGAGGGAGGTTCACCTGGAAATGCCACGTGATCTTCATTCGCGCCGCGAATCGTTGCGGTGAGCTTTTGCGCGCGCTGTCCTTCGAGAACGACGCCCCTCCATTCGAGTGTCTTCTTGGTGGAGGTCTCGAGGCGAAATACGTGCTCTCCGGGATCGATCTCGAGGGCGCGTCCGTCGACTTGCACCGCGGGTGATCCGTCCACGCTGAGTGTCGCCCCGAGAACAGGCGCACTCTTTTCGTCACGCACGTCGATGACGACGGTCGGAATGAGTCCTTCGACTTCTGCGGCCCACTTGCGGCAGTCCATTCCGATGAGCTGAGGGCACCGACTCTCGCTGCACAGCAACAGCTGCTTGTGCGCGGTGACGAGGTGATGTTCCGCGCGATTCGTCTGCGCGTCGTGGTGTGCCGAGATACAGACGCTCGTGTCGTCGGCTCTGGCGACGGAAGACATCGTGACGGAAGAAAGTGCGAAGGTGGCGGCGATGACGGCAAAGGTCGCGTTGCGAATCACTTCAAGCAGTCCTTTCGATACCCAAAGGTACCGTCGGCGTTGAACACGCGGCAATCATTGGGCGTTCCCGATTTTGCAGGAATGACCTTCGGCCGATGCGAGCCAACCCGTACTTTGCCCTTCGCGTTGGCAGCGAGAGACGCAGTGGAGGCGGCATTCGTTGGCAACATGGTTGCGACGCTGTCCGTCGCCGCAGCGGACGGCGTGGGCGTGATCCCGATGTCGGTCGGATTCGGGTCGGTCGCGGAGACGGGGAGTGCGCTCGCGGCGGTGCCGGTCTGTGAGGAACCACCATTCGATGCCGCGCTGTCGTCGGGAACGGCGCGTGAAGCGCTCAAGTGGAGCGCTCCCCACGTGGCGAGAGGGAACGATAGAAACGCGAGCGCGCCGATCGCGAGATTGCGCCGTCGTTTTTTCGCAGCCGTCGGCGGAGCAGACGAGGGCGTTGCGCTTCCGGGAACGGGCGTCGTGAGCGCGACGTCTTCTGCGGTGGCGTCTCGCCTCGCGTCATCGGGAACGGCATGGAGCAAAAGGGGCTCGCTCGACGAAAGTCGCGCGTCTTTCGTGGGAGCAATGCGACGCACCGGCTGCGTGCCCGTGCCTTCGACGGCCGAGATGAGCTCTGCGCCGCGCTCGATGTCTTCTTTCGCCATCGCGTAGACGAACTCGCTCACCGAGTTTGCCGTCGCCGACAATTTGAGCCCTTCGAGTGCGACCGCGAGCTCGCGCGCGGTCTTCGGACGAGCTTCGCGATCCCGCGAAAGGCCCCTCATCACGATCGCGTCGAGCGCTTCGGGCACGGCGGGATTGAGCGAGCTCGGTGGCTCGATCTCTCGATTCAATACGGCGTACGTGGTGGCTCCCGGCTCACCTTGACCAAAGAGTTTCTTGCCGGTGAGCAGCTCCCAGAAGACGACCGAAGCCGAGAACACGTCGCTACGGCGATCGATCTCGCTGCCCGAAATTTGCTCGGGGGACATGTACGCGAGCTTGCCCTTGATCTGCCCGTCCGTCGTCGCTTGCATGCGGCTGACTGCCTTCGCGATTCCGAAGTCGAGTACGCGCGCTACACCATCTTCGCCGACGAGAATGTTCTGAGGTGACACGTCGCGATGGACGATGTCGAGCGCCGCGCCATCTTCACCAAGGGCCTCGTGCGCGGCGTGAAGCCCCGAGAGCGCGCCGATCATCATGCTGACGACGACCGGAACGGGCGGCAGAACTTTCTGACTCTTCGCCGACTCGATGAGCTTGGCGAGGGACGCACCGCGCACGTACTCCATGACGAGGAAGAGCTCGCCGTCCATCGCGAGGACATCGAGAGTGGGAACGACGTTGGGATGCCGGATGCACGACGAGAGGCGCGCCTCGTCGATGAACATGCGCACGACCTCGGCGTCGTTCGCGTAGGCCGGGTGCAAGCTCTTGATGGCGACCGTGCGCGAAAAGCCGACGGGCCCGATGAGGCGCCCCAAGTGCACGCGCGCCATCCCTCCGCGCGCGATTTCGGCGTGCAGCTCATAGCGATCGATGCGTCGCACCTGCTCGCGTTCAGCGCTCATCCAGCCCACATTTTACCACGACGAGCCTTCGTCCGCATCGGACCCTTCGCCGCCGTCAAGAATCGCCTTTAACGCGCTTAATGAGGCCTTGGCGCCCTGTTAGGGAGGAGACCGGTCGACGTCGGAGCACCCGAGGACATTAAAGCGAAGGATCGTGCGGCCCCGGAAACCGGAGGGGCCGTCACGATCCCGTATGCGGATTTTAGGTTGTCACTTC
>JAHFDV010000291.1 GCA_023248815.1 Myxococcales bacterium | reverse complement strand
TTCTCGAACTAACGCATCGAGTCAGAAACTCGAGGGCGCGTTGTCTGTTTCAGCCGCGATCGCCACCGCGGTCGCCCGGCTTGAGCGGCGTGCGCTCCTTCTTTTCCATCGGCCCCATCGCGTCCATCTTCGCGCGCTTGCGGCGACGACGAGCGGCTTCCGCCTGCTTCTTACGCTTCTTGATGCTCGGCTTCATGTAGTGGCGGCGCATCTTGAGCTCCCGGAGGACACCTTCCGATGCGAGCTTGCGCTTGATCATTTTGATCGCGCGCTCGAGACCGCGGTCTCCGACGGGAACTTCCAAGGGGCGGCATTGAATGGCTTCGCTGGGCATCGCTGAATGAATCCTTATTAGAAAATCCGAAAGCAGCCGCAAAAACGGGTGCTGCGAAAAACAGGGGGGAGGTTTAGCCCGGTCTTTTGGGGATTGCAACCATGGAAAAGTACGAGGGAAAGCGATTGTCGCCCTCCCCCGCCTGGAGCCGCAGCTGCTTCACGCCGCGAGGCGCGCAGTGAGCGCGTCAAGAAGCGCTACAGATTCAGCCGGATTCGGCAATCCGAGCGCCGCGTCACCGGCACCGAAAACACTGTTCAAAAGCTCCTCGCGAAGCTCTGAGATGGCCTGCCCGCGCGCCTTTTCGACCTGTCCAAGCTCGGCTTTGGAGAGCTTCTTCTCGCACCATTTCGCAACGTCCCAGGCGAGCGCGGCGTGGTTCGTCTCGTCGATGGCGATCGTCGCGAAGGTCTTTCGCAGTCCCGCATCCTTTGCCAACGCTGCTTGGCGCGTCATCACGAGGGCGCCGAAGGTCTCACGTACGCAGCCTTCCACGGCATTCTCGAGAGCGACCTTGGCGATCGAGCGCTCGGTGACGTCGACCTTCCCGAGCTTGCGCAATCGCCCGCCGTTCTTCTTCGCGAGCCGCGCCGTGACGCGAGCATGGCGCACTTCGTCGTTGGCTGCCGTGAGCGCGCGACGAACGAGCGCGCGCGGCGCCTTCATCATCTTCAGCTCGGCTGCGAGACGGCGGAAGGCGGGCACGGAAGCCGCCTCGAGAAGCGCGGACTCCGCGAAGTATTCGCCGATCGATCGCGTCCGCGCCAATTCGAGGTTGAATCCTTCCGGGCGACGCCCACTCACGCAGCCTGCCGCGCCGACTTGGACGACGGTCGTTTCGAGCACCGTCAGCTCACCACTTTCGCTCACGCGAATGAGGTGGCGATCGCGATGCGTGCCTTCACCGCACGCAAAGCCCGAGTAAGCCTCGTATTCGAACGCGCCACCTTCGACTTGCTTCGCGTTGTTGGCGCCGCATTGGAAGAAATAGCCTCTCTGAGAGATGAGTAGCGCGCCGTCTTTGATGACTTCGAAGGGCTTGAGGTACTCCGTCAAGCCGGCGATCGTCGCGATCACCGACACGTCGTCGCCCTTGTTGACGAGAAGATAGTTGTGCATCGGGCCGATGTCTCCGCCGCCCGAGTTGGGGATCGTTTCGAATCCCGTCTTCGAACGAGTCGCCGCGATCTTGGCGTTGCACGCAGGAATATCGAGCGCCCTCTGGCAGGGCGTGCCGGACTTCGCGATCACGCCAGGAGCGCCATCGCCCGCGTAGTCGGTCTCCGATCGGAGCTCGATGTATTCGAACGAATCCGTCCCCGAAGAGGTCGTGATGTCCTGGAGTGGCGCATATGCGCTCGTGGCATCGCACACCGACTGGTCGAAGACGTGCGTCGAGCTGCTGTCGCTCTTCGTGCCTGCATCCGAGCTCGGATTCGGATCCACCTCTGCGGTGCTTCCGCCACATCCGACTACGGCGATGGTCGAGAGTTCGAGAAAGAGCTTTCGGAGAGAATGAGCGCTTCGCATGAGACTCTCTATCGCAAGAGTGAAGCCAGTGGTTTCAAGGCGATTGCGAGCTAGATGCTCGATATCTGGTCACCGCGACTGCGCCACTCCGTGCCAAAGGAGACTCGGATGTCAGCCCAAGGCTTTCACGAGTGGTTGCCCTCAGTTCCGCGAGACGATGGCACGCTGACTTGGTGGTGCGCAGCCTTCTCTGGGGCCGAAGAAGCCGAGGCCCAGATCGCGATGACGGGAACCGCCACTTTCAAGCACGCAATCACGGTCACGCGGTGGGACGATCGAAGGCGGCGACGAATGGCAGATGTAGCAAGCATGTCGGTAAGACGGACGCCGGACGCCGAGGTTTTGTTCCCTCACAAATATTAATACTGGTGATTGGTCGCGGATTCGCGGCGTTTTTCGTGGCCTCTTGCAAGGTAGGAGGAAGCGCGCGAACGTACGGAGGGATGGACAAGCGGAGGGCGGCGAGAATTCGAACACCGTTCTATCTCGCGGTAGACGGCATCGACGCCGCCCCCGTGCTTCGGCAGGGCAACATCAGCGCGTCGGGACTCTATGTCGAACTTCCTGCACCCGTAGGTGATGCAGGGTCAGTAGAGTGGCTCGATCTCTCGTCGGTGGATCACGTGCACAAGCTCCACGTGATGGCGCATGTCATTCGCACGATCGCCTTCAACGACATCTCGAACGGCACGGGCTACGGGGTCGCGCTCGAGTTCATGCCCGACAGCGACTCCGCCGAAGACGAGCTCCAAGCCTTCGTCGCGTACGTGCTCGCACGAAAGTTGAGCTCCGCCGCGCTTCGCCAAGTGAGACCTTCCTCACCTCCGTCCATCGAGCGGCTCCGCGCCTCGGGTCGCACCGCACCGACGCCCGTTCAGACGATCGAAGTCGACGCATCGTGGCCGTTCGAAGAGGGCGAATCGATCGAAGTGCTCATACGCGCACCCAAAAGTGGAAACTGGGTGCGCTGCGAAACGAAGGTGGAGCGCGTTCATCCCATCACGTCGCGTGAGCTTCCCTTGTTCAAGAATCGCCTCTCGGTGCACGCGACGAGCGAAGGTCAAGGCGGCGGAATTCCACTGACCGAGAACGATCTCGAAGATTGGATGTCGAAGTTTTTGCAAGCTCCCGAGCGGTCGACGGCGGAATCGCGTGGTCACCTTTCTGGCGCGCTCTCGCGCATCAAGCTCCCCGCGATTCTGTCGCTTCTCGAAATGGACCGAATGACGGGCGAGCTCTCCCTGACGTCGTCGACGGACGATGTCGTCGTGTTTCTCGAGGAAGGCCGCGTGATCGATGCGATGGGCCGCTCGGCGAACGATGCGCGCGGCATCCTCCTGAACGTCTTCAGCTGGAACGACGGATCTTTTCGCTTCGAGGCGAAGACGATCGATCGAGCCGACGTGCTCGCGACGACGACGATGGCGCTTCTTCTCGATCTCGCGAGAGAAACGGACGAGCGTCACTACGCAGCCGAAACCGCCGCCGCGTCTGCCAACGAGAGCCTGTCGAACGAGAGCGGCGTCGAATAAGATCATGGTCGCTCGTCCGCGCCAGTTCCCTTCGTTCAAGCCCGTCGACTCTGCCGCACTGAGGCTTCTGTGTTTTCCCTTCGCGGGCGGCGGCTCGGCTATTTACCGAGACTGGTGGAGCGCGCTTTCGCCCGCGATCGAGGTCATCGCATACGAACCGAAAGGTCGCTCATCGCGCTTTCGTGAGCCGGCAGAAGGCTCGATTCCCGCCGTGCTCGATGACGTCGAGCTCGGGCTCGCAGAAATCGAAAAGCAGCACGGCAAGAAGAAGCTCGCGCTCTTCGGTCACAGCATGGGCGGTCGAATGGCCTATGCGTTTGCGACCTCGAAGCGAAGAGCCTTGGAGCACGTTTTCCTGTCGGCATCTCGTCCACCCTTCATTCCTTCGCGCGCGCGAGCGCACCTAGACGACGCAGGCATCGCGGCGGAGCTCGTCCGTCTCGGAGGTACTCCGAAAGAGATCCTCGAGAGTCCGGAGATGCTCGCGATGGTGCTGCCGATGATGCGTGCGGATTTTGCGATCGTCGAAGCGCAACTGCCCCTCGACGCGTTGACGATGCCGCTCACCGTTTTCGCAGGTGAAAATGATCTCGAAGCGACTCCCGATGCGACGCGGCGGTGGAACGAACTCGCCGGCGAGGACTTCGTCTACGAGCTTTTTCCGAGCGGGCACTTCTTTCTCGTGACGAATCGCGAAGAGATCTTCACGCGCGTGCGTGCGCGCCTCGGCGCCGCTCTCTAGCTTTTCAGTTCTCGGAGATCGCGTCGTCGATCGCCTGCGCGAGAAGGCGATGCCCTTCGACCGTCGGATGGATGTCGCACGTCCTACCGTCTGGATTTCGGAGGAGAAGGCCGCTCGCGCACGTCTTGCCGTCGAAGAGATCGGCGACGCCGCGGAACACTTCGTACGCGTCGACCACGACGAGATCGAGATTCGGATGACGCTTCTTTTCGTCGCTCACCGTGGACTTCAGCTTGTCGCTGAAGTGTCCGATCGCGACCGTGTTACCGAAGTCGGAGTAGTCCGGCGTTTACGTCGTGAGGACGACCACGGGAAAGTCCCCTCTAAACCTGCTGGTGCCGAAGGTGGGACTTGAACCCACACATAGTTGCCCATGGCGGATTTTGAATCCGCTGCGTCTGCCAATTCCGCCACTTCGGCCTTTTTTGAAACTAGCACGACCGGAAAAACCGCGAAACCGCGAAGGCGTCGAACGTCAAAAATGGCGACCCCATGCGGTGCGCAGCGCGCTCAATTCCCCCTCTGCTCGCCTACTTCGCCGCTTCAGCGCGCTTCTTCAAGATGGCGAGAACTTGGAGAGCTCGCTCGGGAAGACCGCGTCCACCCTCGAGCTGGAGCAGTGCCTCGCTCAAGTCGGCAACTGTCGGCTTGCTGAAAAGAAGACGAAGAGGAATCTCGACGCGGAGGACGCGCTTCACGAGGGAAACGATCCGCATCGCCAAGAGCGAGTCTCCGCCAGCCTCGAAGAACGAATCCGCCGTGCTTATGGCGTCCCGTTCGAGAACGTCACACCAAATCGAAACGAGGATCTCTTCCAGCGCATTCTTCGGTGGGACAATCTCGGAGCGCGCTCTCGCTTCTCGACGCGGCGGCTCCTTGAGCATTCGGCGGTCGACCTTTCCGTTCGAAGAAAGAGGGAGGTTCGGAATGGCGCTGAACGAAGTCGGGACCATGTACTGGGGCAAGATCGCGAGAAGATGTTCGCGCAAAGCCTGCGAGTCGATCGCGGGGATCTTGGGTGCACGTGCAAGGAATACGTACGAAGGTGCTCGTCCTGAGGGAATGCCTGGCTCTTCCACCATGGTCGGAGACACGAGCCCTGCATCGGCCATCGACGCAATCCATCCGCGCGGAGATGCAAAGGGATTCTCGCGAACGTCGTCGTCCTCGAATCGATCGAATCCTTGTTGGAAGCTGAACGACAGATCGAGCGTGAGGCTGAAATTCGTCTGATCGATGAAGGCAAGGAGCCCGTCCGGCGCTAGAAGCGTTCGAATATTCTCGAACGTTTCACGGAGTACGCGCGTGCCGTGAAGGACGCTCGAGGCGAGCACGAGGTCGAAGGTCCCCGTCGGAATTCCTTGAGACGAGGGCTCGAACTCGACATTGAAGAGCTCGTATTTCACGAACTCATAGGCGCCGAACTTCTCGCGCGCCGTCTGTAGGAAATACTTCGAAAGATCCGTGTAGTAGTACGTCGTTCGGTCGGAGGGAAAGAGTGGCAGAACCGATGCGCTCAGGCCGCCGATACCCGCGCCGATTTCGAGTACGCGGAGGGGACGATCCTTGGGCCAAGAGTTCAGGAAGGAGGAGACGACGGCACTCACTTCGGCGATGCAGTGCCCGAGCACGCCTTCGACATAGAGGGACTCGGCGTTCTTCGCGTCTCCTCCGGAGAAGAGAAGCTCGAGGGCCTGTGTCTCGCCCGTCAAGATCTCGAGCAAGCTCTCGGCTGTTGCTCGAAGAAACTTGAGAGAGTCCGCTGCGCCGCGGAGCTCAATCTCTTTCCAGATGTCGTCCGGTCGCTCGTAATCGGGCTTCGAGACCGCGACGAATCGGTCGCCTTCGCTTGCCAAGTATCCTCGAAGAACGAGGTTGGAGAGCGCACGGTGGAGCCATCGATGGAAGCGCGGTTCGAACTTGGCCGCACGCAGGACTTCTTCCTTCGTGTACGCGTCCCCTTTGTCGACGAAGAGTCCGAGCTTCGAGAAGACTCGCCCAGAGTAGGCCGCGAGAGCTCGCGACGCGTACTCTTCGTGGACGCGCTCGGTCTCCTCTGAATACGGCCAAGGAGAATTCGCCAAAAACGTATTCGCCGCGGCGAGTGATCCCGCCCAGCGCTTCTCGGCATCGTATTCGGCCTTCTCGTCGATGGCGCCCTGCTTCGGCACCACGAAGCCTGCGAGGCGTCGGCTCTCGTTGCGGTCTCCAAATGCGACCACCGCCGCGCTCGCGACGCTTTCATGCCTCTCGATCGCAGCTTCGATCTCACCGAGCTCAATTCGATAGCCCTGCACCTTGACCTGCGTGTCTTCTCGCCCGAGGAACTCGATATTGCCATCCGGGAGCCAGCGCCCAAGGTCGCCCGTGCGATAGAGGCGGTCGCCCGTGACGGGGTGTGTGACGAAACTCGCCGCCGTCTTTTCTTCCTCGCGGAAGTATCCGAGGGCGAGCCCGACCCCGCCGATGTACAGGTCTCCCGCGACCCATACGGGGCACGGAGAGTAGTCGCGGTGCAGAACGTAGACGGTCTGATTCCGCATCGCCTTGCCGTAGGGAATGCCCGCCCAGCTCCGCTCGACTTCGCGAATCGGAAACGCAATCGACCAGATCGAAGCTTCCGTGGCGCCCCCCATGGAGACCATCGTGACGTCGCTCTTCAAGCGGCGGAAACGATCCGGCAAGGAAATAGGGATCCAGTCGCCGCTCAAATACACGAGCCTCAAGGAACGAAGCGCGTCGGCGGAGGGTTTTCCTACCTCGATAAAAACGTCGAGGAGGGCGGGAACGGTGTTCCAGAGCGTTACGTCGTACTTCTGCACGAGCATCGCCCAGTGTTCAGGATCTTTTGATCGCTCCTTGTCCGGCACGACGATCGCTCCGCCCGTCGACAAGAGGCCGAAGATATCGAAAACCGAGAGGTCGAAATTGAGCGCGGACAGCGCCAACGCGCGATCGCGGGGCCCGAATGCGTGGAGATCGGTCAAATCCAAGACGGTGTTGGCGGCGCCGCGATGATCGATCATCACGCCCTTGGGGAGTCCGGTCGATCCCGAAGTGAAGATGACGTATGCGAGCGCGCCTGCATCGTTCGAGAAGTGAAGCGACCCCTTCGGCTCGCCCTTCTGCTCTTCTAGGACGTGACAAGGCACGCCGCCCGGGCAGTTCGACATACTCGATGGCTGCGTGAGAATGGCTACTGCTTCACCGCGTGTCGTCAACAGTTCGACTCGTGCCGGCGGGAGCGAGGCATCGATCGGAAGGTAGGCGGCGCCCGCGTAGAGAACACCGAGGACCGCAACGATTTGCTCCCACCCCTTCTCCATCACGAT
>JAHFDV010000050.1 GCA_023248815.1 Myxococcales bacterium | reverse complement strand
CAGGATGCTGCTGCGGATACGGCTGTTGCTGCTGCGGGTATTGCTGCCCGAAGAGCTGCGGATTCAGCTGGAGTCGTGGGGAAGCGGCGACCTCGTTCGGCGCGTCGGCCGTCGTGTCTTGCGCGAACGCGAGAGACGAAGTGAACGCGGGAAGGGCGAGCCCGAGGAGCGAAGCAAGGCGTGAAATGGCGCAGAGTCGCATGACGGCGCAGGAGCATAGACCACTTCTAGCCGAAGGAAACTTTTCGACTTTTTGCCAAACGGAGCTCGCGGGAGCACGACTGCAAAGTCGGCTCGCCACGCGCCCTTAGCGACCTCCGGCCGTGGTTAGGCGCTCTTTTTTGTCGGCAGATCCGGCGAGAAACCGCGCGCTGTCGCGAGCTTGCGCGCCCATTCCGTGACGGAGCGCCATGTCGTATCGGGCGCGTTGCGTCCCACGAGGAGATCGATGTGTCCGAACGGCAGCTCGAGATACGTCTTCTCTTTCGAGCGGCTTCGGTCGAATGCTTTTTTCACGGAGCGCGGCGGCGCAAGATCGTCATTGGTCCCCGCAATGACGAGAAGGGGGAGCTCGAGTCGCGAGAAAGCCTCCGTCTCGGACGAGCCTTCGCGAAACAGCTGCGCACTCACGAGCTCGGTGAATTCGCCGAGGCCCACGTGATCGAAGGCGAGTCGCAGGTGTTCGTCGAGCACGAGGGGTTCGAGCGCGCCGCGATGCCAGCCGCGAATCGGAATCGGATAGAGGCGCATCTCGGCGATCGCGCGAATCGAGCGAAGCGCAGTGCTGACCTCGCGAAGCGACATCTTGATGTTGGGGAGCCCGTTGCGATTCGCGAACTTCGCCGCAAAAGAGAGGCCGCGAAGGACGGCATGAGAGCCATCGCCGAAGGCGAAAGGGCTACCGATCGTCGCGATTCCCGCGATCGCATCGCCGAGCGCGGGCGCCGACGCATAGCTGACGAGTCCGCCGAGCGAATGACCGACGAGATAGAGGGGCGCATCTTTGCCGATGTGCGAGCGCACTTCGTCGATCGCCGCAGGCAAATCCTCGCGGTAATACTCTTCGAGCGTTCCCATGCGCGCGGGACCGAGCTCGCGTGAGCGCCCGTGGCCTCGCAAGTCGACGTTGAACACGTCGAATCCGGCGCGCGCGAGATGGTTCGCGAAGCTCCGCGAGGGGAGATGCCACGCATAGCGGTTCTGCCCGAAGCCGTGGATCAGGAGGATCGCGGGAAGCGGGTCACCGCGCCGAGACGCGTGACGCTTGCGAACCATTGCGAGGGGGACCGTTCCGACGACCGTCAACAGCTCCTTGTAAAAGGTGTCGACGTCTCGTCCGTTGACCGTCTGATGGGTGATGAAACCGTGGTGGATCACGCGTGAAAGAACCTCGAAACCCCCACCGCTTTATCTTTTGCTTTGAACGGCTAATGCTACACTGCCACGCCGATGGGTCGAACATTCTTTGCGCTTGCGGCCTCCCTTACTCTTTCTCTTACGTCTGGCATCGCAAACGCCGACGACTCCACTAAGAGCGATGGGGCTGGCAGTAGTGGCGAGGGCCTGCCGAAGAGAGGCTCGACCTGGGGCGACGGCGAGTCCGGCGACAAGAAACTGAACGACGCCGATCGTCAGACGAGCGCGACCGACGCGCCCCCCAAGCCGGGCGAAGCATGGAGTCACACGGACGTCTACGAAGCGCCCACGAAAGGCTACTGGTTCATCGGTGCGCGTTACCGCGGCACGATCGTTCCGAAGTTCCTCGTGAACATCTTCGTGAATGAAGGCCGCACGTTCTATTCGAACAGTGTCGGCATCGAGGCCGACTACCGCAAAGACGGCTTCTCGATCATCCCCGCGCTGACCTTCGCGGAATACGGATTCGGCGACACGCTCTTCCTCGAGAAGTCCAAACCCGAAGACTTTGCCGGCAACTGGTCGCGCGTGAACTCTTCGATGAAGGCATTGAACGGAAGCGTCGACTTCCTCTGGTCTCAGAAGATCAACGAGAACTTCGACTTCGAATACGGCGTAGGAGTCGGTCTCGGCTTCATCTTCGGCGACCTCGGCGTCAACTGGCTCTATCAAGACCCCAACGGCAAATACACTTCTGAAGGTGGACGAAAGTTCTCGGCGTGCTCGTCCGAAGGAGACGGCGTCGGCTGCCGTAAAGTCGACCACTCGGGCGCGAGCGTCGCGAAGGTGAACAACTACGTCGAACCGAGCTGGGGCGGCGGTGGATCGCGACCCTTCCTCTTTCCGCACCTCTCGATTCCGCAGCTCGGACTCCGCTACAAGCCCGTCAAAGAAGTTCAAGCGCGCATCGGCGTCGGCTTCGCGCTCACGGGACCTTGGTTCGGTCTCAGCGTCGACTACGGCCTAGAAAAGAAGCCCAAGACGGCCACGCAAACGCAGCCGTGACCGAGCTTCCTCGTCGCTACGAACTCCGAGATCGCCTCGGAAGAGGTGGTGGCGGCGAGGTGTGGTCGGTGCACGATCGCATCACGGGTGAAACGCTCGCGCTCAAGCTTCTCTTTTTGGAAGCTGGGCAAGAAGAGCTCGCTGCGCTCGTTCGTGAAGCCTCGGCGCTCTCGGGTCTCGAGGGGCTCGGGTTGCCACGCGTCGTCGCGTTCGGAACGACGCGCGGTGAAGAGCGTCGGCCCTATCTTCTTCGCGAGCTCGTCGTCGGTGACAGCCTCGATGCCGTCTACGAGCGCAAAGGCGCCAACTGGATAAAGCCGCTCGTCACCGCGAGTGAAAAGCTCACGGCGATTCATCGCGCAGGATTTCTTCACGGAGACCTGAAACCCGCAAACATCATCGTCAGCGAAGGCGGTGATGCGACGCTCGTCGATTTGGGGCTCGCCGCACCTTGGCAAGATCGCACGATGGCGCGCGGACTCACGCCGAAGTACGCCGCCCCCGAGCTAACCCTCGGAAAGCCGCTCAGCGTTCGCGCGGAGGTCTACTCGCTCGGCGCGACACTGCTCGAGGGCATCGAACGTCGCGGTGGCGATCTCTCTCCGAGCGTGACCCTCGCACTTCGCGCCGTGGCCGAGCGCGCGACGGCCGCGGAACAAACCGGGCGCTATCCGAGTGTCGACGAGTTCGCGAAGGCACTGCAGCAAGCCTCGGACACGGTGCCCGTAACGGACGTGACGTCTGAAGCCGCGTGGCCAGTCCTCGGACTCGATCGAACGGTTGCCTCCGTGCGCGCGACGATCGAAGGGCTCGAAGCGGGAGAATGGCTGCTCCTTCGCGGTGCCCGTGGCTCGGGCAGAACCACGCTCCTCCGTCGCCTCTGTTGGACGCTCGGTACGGAGGGCGTCGAGATTGCGGTGCTCGAACGCCCGCGAAGCGGTATCGCCGTCGAAGACTCCGTTCGTCTCGAGCTCGAAGGTCGAAAAGTCGACTACGTCGTTCTCGATGACGCGGAATTTTTGCTTGGGAGCGATGCTGGCGAAGCGCGTGCACGATCCCTCATAAAACAAGCACTTGCCGACGGTGCGCGCGCGATCGCGGTCGGTAGATCCGATGATCTCACCGCGCTCACGGATCGCGCGCCGCTCACGTTCGACGTCCCCGAGCTCGATCCGTCCGAGATCGAACGTCTTCTCTCGAGTGCGATGCCCTCGTTGCCCGAGCGGCTCGTGCCGGTGCTACGCGATCGCGCGAAAGGGAATCCAGGACGCCTCCGGCAGATGGCCAAGCGCCTTGCCCACCGCGCCATTCTCACCGAGGGCGATCTCGCGCAGCACCTCGGCGACACGAGCGTCCCGATGGCCGCCCCCGCGAACATCGATGAATGGCTCTCGCGCATCGAGCTCCTCGTCGACACGGGACGCTTCGCCGACGCAGACGACCTCGCGGAGTCGCCTGTCGCTTTCAAGAGTGACGACGCGTCGACTCTTCGTCTCGTCATTTTGCGCGCGCGAATCGCGGTTGGCCGCGGGGCCGCGGAGCGCGCTCTCGAGATGCTCACGCGCGCCCGCCCCGTCTCCGAAAAAAGTTCTCTCGCGCGCCAGTATCACGTCGTTTTTGCACGAGCGCTCCTACGCCTTGGGTCTTACGCCGAGGCGCGAAAGACGGCGGCGCTCGCGCAAGGGCCGACCGATGCGACCAGCGCCGAGGCGCGCGCGCTCGAGGGGACGGCACTGCTTTACACGGGCGACGAGAAAACGGGACTCCTCGCGTTGGCCGATGCCGAGAAGATCGCCGAGGCTTCGGGCAATTCGCGAACGATGGCAATCGTGCAGGGGACCATCGCCGTCGCCGAGCAGCGCCTCGGAAACAACGCGAATGCGCGAGGAGCGTATCAGCGCTCGCTCGAGCTCGCGGAGAAGGCGAACGATGCTAGCACCATGGCTCTTTCTCGGCTGAACCTCGCGGGACTCGCTCGTGCTGAGCAAGAGTACTCACAGGCGATCTCTCACTTCGAATCGGCGGTCGATCTCGGGCAGCGATCCGGAACGGGAATCGCGGTTCTCGGAGCGCTCCTCGGTCTCGCCAATCTCGATCTTTATCTCGGTCGAATCGCGCGCGCTCGCGCATCCATCGATACGCTCCGAAAGGACCGTGCCGCCCTCGCGCCCCAGCAGGACGCAACGCTGCTCGGACTCGAAGCCGATCTCGCCGAGCGCTCGGGAGAGCCGAAAAAAGCGCGTGAGCTCTATGAACGTTGTGCCGCCGCCTGGGATACCCAGGGTCGCGCGCGCGACGCGATCGAAGCGCGACTCGAACGTATTTTGAGCCTGTCGCGCGATGCGAGCTTTCCGAAAGAGAAACTGACGAGTGAGCTCGGTGTTCTCGAAAAGCGGAGCGACCTCGCGTCTCTCGGTGAGCACGAAGTGCTCTACGCGCTCGTGCAAGGCTTGGTGTTCGGGCGCACGGGCGAGGATGCGCGCTCGAAGGACCACCTCGATCGCACCGTCGAGCTGGCGAGAAAATATCGTCTCCGCGAATGGGAATGGATGGCGCTCGACGCACGCGCGCGTCTTCTCGCACAAGACGGCCTCACCGCACTCGCTCGGCGTGACGCCGACGCCGCACTCGAGATTCTCGAAGAGACAGCCGCCAAGCTGCCGCGCGACCTTCGCGAGGTATTCTGGAATGATCCTCGCCGTGAAGCGCTCCGCACGGTCGCATCTCGTCACGAGCCGTTTCGCAATCCTCACGCGACGCTTCCGCAATCGGCGCTCCCGGCGCTCGGCCGCTCGCGAACGACCACGCTGAACGCGATGAGGCGCGATGACCGCCTCGACTTTCTGCTCGAGCTGACGCGCGAGCTGGCGGCTTTCAAAGAGCTTCCGCATCTTCTCGGCCGTGTCACCGAGCTCGCCGTCGCACTCGTCGAAGCGGAGCGTGGTTTCGTCGTTTTGGAAAACGAAGACGGCGGGCTCACGGTTCACGCGGCGAAGGCGCGCTCCGGAGACGAGACGCATCGCGAGTTCTCGCGGTCCGTCGCGGAAGGCGTGATCCAAAGCGGTACGCCCATCGTGACCACGCGCGCCAAAGAAGACGTGCGCCTCAAGAGCGCCGCGAGCGTGCATGCGCTCATGATCCAATCGATCGCCTGCGTTCCCATCCGCGGCACGGGAGATGGATCGCCGATCGGCGCACTCTATGTCGAGACCCGAACTCGCCGAGGCGAGCGCTTCGAGGCCGAGCTCGTCACGCTTTCTGCCTTTGCGGATCAAGCCGCTATCGCGATCGAGAACGCGCGCCTCCTCGCCGAAAATCGCGCGCGCGAAGCTGCGCTGATTGCTTCCAACAAGGAGCTCGAGAAAGCGAAAGAACGCCTTTCAGAGGTGCTCGGACGACGCACCGAACAACTTGCCGCGACGCGACGAGACCTCCGCGACGTTCGCTCGAAGCTCGAACGACACTTCGGATACGGCGGGTTGCTCGGGCAGAGCCCGTCGATGCGGAAGCTCTTTTCGATTCTCGAGCGCGTCAAAGACACGAACGTGCCCGTCCTCATCACGGGCGAAAGCGGCACCGGCAAAGAGGTCGTTGCGCGCACCATTCACGATCTCGGACCGCGTAGCCGTCGTCCATTCATCGGTGTGAATTGCGGCGCGATTCCCGGGAATCTCCTCGAAGGCGAGCTCTTCGGGCATACGAAGGGCGCATTCACCGGTGCCGACCGCGATCGCAAAGGGCTCTTCCGTGAAGCCGCGGGCGGCACGTTGCTCCTCGACGAAATCGGAGAAATGCCGAGCTCGATGCAGCCAGGCCTCTTGCGCGTTCTCCAGGAGTCGAAGGTGCGTCCCGTCGGAGGCAACGAAGAAGAGTCGGTCGACGTTCGCGTCGTCGCCGCGACGAATCGCTCGCTTCCTGCGATGGTCGAAGAAGGTACGTTTCGCCAAGATCTCTTTTATCGACTGCGCGTCATCGAAGTGGCGATTCCACCGCTTCGCGAGCGCGCCGAAGACATTCCGATCCTCGTCGATCACTTCCTCGGTGTCTTTGCCGCGCGCTATCAACGCCCGCGAAAGTCGGTCTCGCGTGACGCTCTTCGACTCTTCGAAGATTGGCCTTGGCCGGGGAACGTACGCGAGCTCGAAAACGTGCTCCTGAATGCTTGGCTCATGTCGGACGAAGACGAGCTCGAGCCGCGCGACTTCGAACTTTTGCAGTCTGCATCTTCTTTGGCACCGCCCGACTCCGGCTCGAAGGTGCTTGCCAACGCGTCACGCACGCCGCGTCGGGCATCGACGCGCGCAGAGTTCAAGATCTCCGAAAAAGAAGAAATTCTCGCGGCGTTGGCCGAGTGCAATTGGAACCGCGCTGCAGCAGCGGCGAAACTCGGGCTCCCGCGGCGAACGTTCTACCGGCGCCTCAAAGAGTTCAAGATTCTCTGAGCGGTGTTCGACGATGCGGCGGACCGGCTCGTGCGGTCGGACGCATCTCGGCGCGCAGTCTCAGCGCTTCTTTTTCTTCTTCTTCGTCTTCGTGGGGACGGTCTTCTTGTGAGGCGTGCCCGTCGTCGGTCGACGGACGAGCGGCCGTCCCGCGTCGATCTCTTCGTCCTCGTCTTCGTCGGCGCTTGCGTCGTCGTCTTCAGCCTCCGCGTCCAGATCTTCGCCCGCATCGACGAGCTCACCCGCGTCGCCTCCGGCAAATCCGGTCAACGTTGGATCTGGAATTCCGCTCGTAGGCGGTGGCGCGGTCGGGTTGTCGCTCGCGATCGTTGCAGCGCCGTCTGCGAGGTCGAGCTTCGAGCGAAAGAAGAGAACCCCCGCAGCGATCGCCGCGAGTCCGAAGACCGCTAGGACGAGCCCCTTGCCTCTCCTCCGCGAAGGAACGGATGAAACGATCGGGAGCGCGGTGTTTTCCCGGGCGAAGGATCGCGAGGGCGCGCTCTTTCTCACGACCTCGTTGATGTCGGACGACTCCGTCATGGCCGTCACGGAGATCGCCTTGGGCGCATTTTCGACGTCCTTCGCGGAGGCAATGTCGATCGGCGAAGGTTGACCGACGAGCGTGTTAGCACGCTCGAGCATGCGCACGGAGTTCGTCGCCTCGCGCGTCGCGATTTGCATGAGGCTCGCGTTGGCCCAACGATCGTCGCGTTCGAACGCGAGGGCTTTGTCGACGAGGATTGCCAGGGACTCGGGCGGATTCGGCATCACGTCGGCGAGCTTCGGCGCGGACTTCGTCATCGCGAGGAGCAAGACCTCGTTGGTCGTCTCCGCCTCATGAACGTGCCGTCCCGTCAGATGCCGAAAAATCATCGCGCCGACGGCCCATAGATCGACGCGCCCGTCGACGAGCTCCGATCTTCCGCGCGCTTGTTCCGGCGCCATGTACTCCGGCGTACCGAGCACGAGCCCTGTGCGCGTCTTCGTCTCCTCGCTCTCGAGGATGCGTGCGATGCCGAAATCCAGCACTTTGATCGAGCCGTCGTTCAAGATGAAGATGTTGTCGGCTTTGAGATCGCGGTGGACGATCCCGTTCTTGTGCGCGGTGATGAGGACATCGAGAATGTCGTCGATCATCGGCAGGAGCTCGCCCGCTTCGATTCTTCCGCCCTTTTGATTCGCGCGCGCGCGCAGCGATTCTCCTTCGAGAAGCTCCATCACGAGAAACACCGTGCCGTCATCGTCGGTGCCGTCGTCGATGACGGAAAGCGCGCCCGGATGTCCGACGCTATTGGCGATGTAGCCTTCGCGAAGAAAGCGTCGTTTCAGCTCGACGCTCGCCGAGAGCTGCGCGTGCAAGACCTTGATCGCAACGCGCTTGCTGTTGTTGGTGTGCGTCGCTTGATAGACGGCAGCCATCCCGCCGATTCCGAGAACCGCATCGAGATGCCATTTTCCGGCGAGCGTCTTCCCGACGCGGTCTTTCGCGGCGAGATCGCTCTCGTCTTCTGCATCGCCGGACATGGGCCGCCGATGATACGGCGAGGGACCTGAACGTGTCGACCGTTCGTACGAGCGAATTCAGAAGCGGCTCGAGCCTAGGCCGTCTTCTTAACCATCCGCACGCGGTAGATCGGAAGCCCTGGCGGCGTGACGGGGCCGAACTTGGGGACCATTGGAAGAAGCTTGCGCATCGTGGGCGTGCGCACGGCGTCCGTGCCGGTCATCGTTTCGAGCTCTTCATCGCTGACATAGAGCGTCGTCTCGGTCTCACGCGCGCGGACACTCTGGGCAGGAGCTCTCGGCGCCGGACGGCTTGCGGCCGGAGCTACGTGAAGTCCGCGCACCGAGGAGTAAGAATCCGACTGACTCGCTCGCGCCATTGGATCGCGGTGACTGACGAGTTCGACGTCCGACTCGGCGGGAGCGGCAGCGCCGCGGAAGGGAACGAGCACCGCGCCGTTCGTTCGCGCGTGAAAGCGTACGAGCATATCCGTGCGAACGAGATAAGAAGTGTGGGTCTGCGGGTCACGCGCACGGAAGACGATGACCGTTCCGGCCGCCGGCTGCTCGACGAAGCCCGCCACGCCCTGCGCGATGACGTATTCCGCGTGGAGGCATCGAAGCGCCTCCGCCTCGGCCTTCGTCGAAGAAAAACGTTTCCCATTCGCCGGCTCGACGCGTCGACACACGCCAGCGTGATCCAGGAAGAACGTCGCCGACGACGTGAAAGCAATGAAGGGCAGATCCATGTTGCTGCACGGAAGAGCAAGGTTCGGGCCTACTTTTCCCACAGTGTAGGTATGAGTGATTACAAGGTGTTACGTTGATCGAGCTGTCCCCGACGTGGATCAGCGCTGCTCCCGATGGATCACTGAACGTCCCGCTAAGTCTGCGTCATTACAGATCTGAACTGCTTCGATCGCCTCATGGCGGAATCCGTCGTGCGTCTATTTTCGATTTCCGCGCGATGGAAGCCGGACCTTCCCTTTACGGCGCCTCGTGAAAGTGGTAGTTGCCCGCTCGATCAATGGCGCTCGCAACTCTCGCTTTTTCGCTAACAGAAACGCACCTTTCCAGCGGATCGGCAGTTGACCTCGACTTCAACTACACGGTCCTCATTCAGGTCGCGCTGTTTTTGTTCCTCTTTCTCGTGTTGAAGCCTCTGCTCTTCAACCCGATGCTTGCGCTCTTCAAGGAGCGTGAACGTCGAACCGAAGAGACCGTCGCGCGTGCCAAACGCATCGACGAAGACTCAGCGCAGGCGAAAGAGAAGTACGACTCCGCCATGCAAGTCGTTCGCAAGGAAGCGGGTGCACTTCGTGATCGCTTGCGCAATGAAGGCGTGAAGCACGAAGCCGAGCTCCTTTCGGTCGCACGTAGCGAAGCGACGGCCCGCCTCGACGCCGGGCGCAAGACCGTCGCGAAGGACCGCGATCTCGCGAAAGCGGCACTCGATCAGGACATCGCAAAGATCGCTCGCGATCTCGGTTCACGCGCTCTCGGACGCGAGGTTCAGCCATGAAGCATCTTCTTTCCAGCGTCGCGTTCATTGCAGGCATCGCTCTCGCTTCGACCGTCACGACGACGGCGGTAGCTCAAGAGCACGGCCAAGCGGGTCAGTCTCATGGCAATCCCCATGCGGGTCAGCCGCACGCGGGCCAGCCGCATGGTGATCCGCACGATCATCCGATGCGTCTGCAGGTTCCCGAGATCGGCGGTCCGCTCGGTCAAGACCCGCACGGACAAGCGGGCGAGCACGGCGATCACGTCGGGACGACCGAAGTTCATTCCGCGCAAGTGCATGGCGGCGAGCACGCAGAGCACGCGGGCGGCCATCACGCGCTCGACCCGATCAACTGGTTCTCGTTCGACACGACGGACAGCGACGGCAAGCCGCAGTTCCCGATGATCGCGTTGGTCATCAACCTTCTGGTTCTCCTCTTCCTTTACAAGCAGTTCCCGGCCCTCCTCGGCGTCGTCGCCGCCATCTTCACGGACGGCAAGACGGTGCCCGAGCTTCTCAAGTCGCGCCGCAAGGCGATCGGCGATGCGATCGTCAACGCGCAGAAGCTTCTCAAAGAGGCGAAGGGACGCGCCGCGATTTACCAAGGCCAGCTCGAGAACCTCGATGCCGACTCGGCGGCGACGCGCGAAGGCATGCAAGAGGCAGGACGCGCAGAGAAAGAGCGCATCGTCGGCGAAGCGCAAGAAAAGGCGAAGCGTCTTCAACGCGACGCGGCGTTCCTTCTCGAGCAAGAGCAGAAGCAGGTCAACGAAGATCTCTTGAACGACACCGTCGAACGCGCGGTGAAAGAAGCCGAAACGCTCCTTCGCGCGAAGGTCACGCAAGCGGACCAAGAGCGACTCGCAGAAGAATTCCTCGACCAACTGGTTGCGCGTCGCGCTGCAACGGCTGCCGTTTCGGTTGCGCCACGCCCCCTCACCGGAGACGCTGAATGAGCTCTGTCGTTGCACGCCGCTATGCCCGCGCGCTCGCCGATATCGGACGCGAAACGGGAACGCTCGATCAAATGGTCGAGCAACTCTCGACCTTCGGAACGGCCTTCGAAGCCTCGACCGAGCTCCGCAATGCGCTCGAGAGTCCGCTCGTCGCCCTCGACGCAAAGCGCGCGATCGTGAAAGACATCGCGGCGCAGATCGGTGCCGACGACGCCACGAGGAATGCACTTCTTCTCCTCACGGATCGCCGCCGTATCCGCATTCTTCCCGCGGTCGCCAAGCTCCTTCGCGAGATGAACGACGCGCGCAAGGGCATCGTCCGCGCCGACGTGACGACGGCCGTTCGCCTCAGCGACGCCTACTACGAGAAATTGAAGACGCAGCTCGAACGCATGACGGGCAAGCGCGTCGTTCTCGACACGAAAGAAGATCCGAACATCATCGGCGGCGTCATCGCTCGCATCGGTGACACCATCATCGACGGCTCGCTTCGTTCGCGCCTCGACGAGATGAAGAACAACCTCCTCAATCGCCAGCCCAAGCAAAACTCCGCGCCCGAACGGGCATCCAACTAAAAATTCACTTTCTCGCGCGCAATCTTCGCGCCCGACCACAACCTGAAAGAACGCCATGCAACTTCGCGCTGAAGAGATCTCCAACATCATCAAGAAGCAGATCCAGAGCTACGAGAAAGTCGCTCTCACGATGGAGACCGGTACGGTTCTCTCGGTGGGCGACGGTATCGCGCGCATCTACGGCCTCGAAGGCGCGATGGCCGGCGAGCTCCTCGAGTTCCCGGGCGGCCTCATGGGACTCGTCCTCAATCTCGAGTCCGACAACGTCGGCGCGGCAATTTTCGGCGACGCTACGGGCGTCAAAGAAGGCGCGATCGTGAAGCGCACGGGCCGCATCATGGAAGTCACCGTGGGCGAGGCCCTCGTCGGCCGCATCGTCAACGCGCTCGGCATTCCGATCGACGGCAAAGGCCCAGTCGAATCTCCGCATCGTCGCCGCGTCGAGCTCAAGGCTCCGGGCATCATCGCTCGTCAGCCCGTCAAAGAGCCCCTTCAGACGGGAATCAAGGCGATCGACGCCATGATTCCGATTGGACGTGGACAGCGCGAGCTCATCATCGGCGACCGCCAAACGGGCAAGACCGCCATCGCGCTCGACACGATCATCAATCAGAAGGGCAAAGGCGTCTTCTGCTTCTACGTTGCCATCGGCCAGAAGCAATCGACCGTTGCCGCCGTCGTCGACAAGCTCACGCAGCACGGCGCGATGGAATACACGACGGTCATCATGGCCGGCGCGAGCGATTCCGCGCCGCTCCAATTCATTGCACCTTACACGGGTGTCACGCTCGCCGAGTACTTCCGCGACACCGGGCGTCACGCCCTCGTCGTCTATGACGATCTCTCGAAGCAGGCCGTCGCGTACCGCCAGCTCTCTCTTCTTCTTCGGCGTCCGCCAGGCCGCGAAGCTTACCCGGGCGACGTCTTCTACGTTCACTCGCGTCTTCTCGAGCGCGCTGCGAAGCTCGCCGAGGAATGGGCGGCGCTCCCCAAGGGCTCCACGTGGGAGAACAAGGGAACCGCGAAGGTTCACGCCGGCGAAGAAGGCAAGCACAAGGCAGAAGCCGAAGCCAAAGAGAAGGGCGACGGATTCGAAGCCGTTCGCAACCCGCACTCGGGAGGCTCGCTTACCGCGCTCCCGATCATCGAGACGCAGGGCGGTGACGTTTCGGCGTACATCCCGACGAACGTCATCTCGATTACGGACGGTCAGATCTTCCTCGAGACCGACCTCTTCTTCTCGGGCGTTCGCCCCGCCATCAACGTCGGTATCTCCGTCTCCCGCGTCGGCGGCAGCGCGCAGATCAAGGCGATGAAGGGCATTGCCGGTACGCTCAAGCTCGACCTCGCGCAGTACCGAGAAAAAGCGGCATTTTCGCAGTTCGCGAGCGATCTCGACAAGGTCACGCGCGACATGCTCGAGCGCGGCAGCCGCCTCGTCGAAATCTTGAAGCAGGGCCAGTACGTGCCGCTTCCGGTCGAGAAGCAGGTCGTCATCATCTACGCCGCGACCAAAGGATACGTCGACGCGATCCCGACGGCGCAACTCCACAAGTACGAGATGGACCTCTACTCGTTCCTCGACGGCAAGCACCCCGACATCTTCGAGACGCTTCGCACCAAAAAAGCGATCGACAAGGATCTCGAACCGAAGCTGAAGTCGGCGCTCGAAGCGTTCGGCAAGACCTTCGGCAACGGATCCAACTGAGTCGGTCGAGCGAATTCCCTCGAAAGAAGTCGCTCGAAATAAGCCGCTCAACCTAAGTAGTCTCGAACCGAGAATCAACGAGAGTCACGACACATGCCTTCTCTGAAAGTCATTCGAAAGCGCATCACGACCGTCAAGTCGACGCAGAAGATCACGCGCGCGATGAAGATGGTCGCCGGTGCACGTCTCGCGCGTGCGCAAGCGCGCATCACGGCCCTTCGTCCCTACGCGGTGAAGACGCAAGAGATGTTGCGCAGCGTCGCCGACTCGGTCCGCACGACGGCAGAAGAACAAGTCGACGACGGAGTGGGAACCGAAGAAGAGGTTCTTCACCCGCTCCTCAAGGTCCGACCCGAAAAGAAGGTCCTCTATCTCGTTCTCTCCGGTGATCGCGGTCTCTGCGGCGCGTTCAACGCGAACGTCAACAAGACCGTCGAGCGCGAATGGCGCGCGAAGTTGGAGACTCTCGGTAGCGCCGAGGAGGCGTTCGTCGAGTTCGCAACCGCGGGCAAAAAAGGCCGCGACTACCTCACGCGTCGTGGCGCGAAGATCGAGCACGAGTTCGCCGTTTACGACGGCCTCGACCTCGCAAAGTCGCGGCAAGTGTCGGACTACGTCGTTTCGCGCTTCCGCAAGGGCGAGATCGACAGCGTCTACGTCATCTACAACCAGTTCAAGAGCGCGATCACGCAGAAGGTCGTCGTCGAGCGCCTCTTGCCACTCGAGCGTCCCGTCGTTTCGGCCGAAGGCGAATCGGATGCCGTCGCCGCTGCGAACGCGCAGAAGACGTCTTTCCTCTTCGAACCGAATCCGAAGGCGCTCCTCGAGCGTCTCGTGCCGATGTACATCGAGACCGCGATCTATCGCGCGCTTCTCGATAGCCAAGCGAGCGAGTTCGGCGCGCGTATGACGGCGATGGATGCCGCGACGCGCAACGCGAAGGACATGATCGGGCGCCTCACGCTCGTCTACAACCGCGCGCGCCAGGCAGCGATTACGAAGGAGCTGATGGAAATCATCGGCGGTGCAGAAGCGCTCAAGGAGTAAGCGCCTTTAGAACATGACCACGCAAGACGACGCCGCTTCATCACCTGGAGCATCCGGCGAGACGCGCACCTGGACCGTCCCGAGCAAACTAGCGGGGCAGCGGCTCGATCTTGCTCTTCGCGAGCTCGAGCCATCGCTCTCTCGCGCACGCATCAAGGTCGCCATCGCCAAGGGCGCCGTGAAGGTAAATGGTCGGCATGTGGCGAAAGGCGGGACTGTCAGCGAAGGCGACGAGGTCTCGCTCGTCGTCGGAGTTGCAGCAGATCCCGAAGCGCCAGCCATCCCCGAGCCGGATGCTCCGCTCGTCGTTCTCGCAGAGTCGGAGGACTGGGTCATCGTCGACAAGCCTGCCGGACAAGCGTCGGCGCCGCTTCGCAATGGCGAGACGGGCGCTCTCGCGAATGCGATCGCGGGCCACTACCCCGAGACTCAGGGCGTCGGATATTCGCCGCGTGAACCAGGCCTTCTTCATCGGCTCGACACGCAAACCTCGGGCGTGCTCCTAGTCGCGCGTTCCAAGGAGACCTACGACGAGCTTGCCGATGCGCTGAAAGCCGGCGACATCGAGAAGAAGTATCTGCTCCTCTGCAAAGAAGGCGATCTCGCCGATGAGGGCACGATCGAGATCCCGATCGCGAATCATCCGAAGGACTCACGTCGCGTCTATCCGTGCATTCATCCGCGCGACGTCATGCGCAATTCGCCGCGACCCGCGTTGACGGAGTACGTAGTCAAGGAACGCAAAAACGGGATCGCCCTCGTCGAGGTGTCGATCTCGCGAGCGATTCGTCATCAAATTCGCGCGCACTTCTCGGCGATCGGAAGTCCGCTTCTCGGAGACGTCCTCTACGGCGGCGCTCCCATCGAAGGCCTTGCGCGTCATGCGCTCCATGCCTCGTTCATTGGATACCAGAAGAAGGCCGTTGAGCCCTTCGCCGTATCTTCGGAGCTTCCTCCCGATCTGCGCGCACTCATCGACTGAAGAGTCGAGTCCGCAAACGCTCCGCCGCATCGACGTGGCGACGCTCTGCTTCTCGAATAACGCTCGTGATCCGTCGATGAGCGACGCTCGAATGATTGCGCGCTCCTCGCATTTGCCTTGGTCCGAGGATCGGAAACGGGCTTGCGTGCGACGTCAGATGGGCGGATAACGCGCGGGCCGCGGACCCTCGTGGGCCCCTGGCTACTTCAAAAACTTCTCTCTCGAGGCTTCATGAAACTGGCTGCCAAAATCTTCGTCGTACTTGCGATTCAACTTCCCGCCGTCACGGCGTTCGCTCAAGCCAAGGGCATCAGCGAGCAGAAGCCCGTCTCCACGGGAACGACGGATGTCGCCAAGGAAGGCTTCGCGAAAGTCGAAGAAGACAAAGAGAAGGACAAAAAGGAGAAAGACGCGACCGAGCTCCAGATCGCAGCGGGCGGACTCTTCTCGACCGGTAACGCGAAGGCGATCTCCGTCACGGCGAGCTCGAAAGGACGTCTTCGCCGCGGCGATCATCAAGGGGCATTCGCGATCGCCGGCAACTCGGCTGCCACGCCGGAGAAGAAGGAAGACGGAACGACGGGCCCGATGAAGGAGACCGTGCGCAACATCCAAGGCCTCGCGCGCTACGACTACTTCCTCACGCCCGAGTTCAGCATCTTCTTCCAAGCTTCGGTTCGCCACGACAAGTTCCAATTCTTGGATCTTCGCCTCAATCTCGATCCCGGCGTCGCGTACCAGTTCGTGAACAAGAAAGAGCGACGGGTCTGGGGCGAGCTCGGTGGCGACGTTCAGGTCGACTGGCGCAACCCGCCGGCGATCCGTGATCAGAATGTCGAGAAGGCTGCCAAGGGCGAAGAGCTTCTCGAGACGCGCGAGACTCGCGTGAACGCTCGTGCGTTCTTCGGTTACGAAGAAAAGGCGAGCAAAGAGGTCGGATTCAACTCCGGCGTCGAATACCTCCAAGGCCTCACGGATCCGTCGTGGTTCCGTTTGAACGTCGACCTCGGCGTCAAATCTCAATTCTCCGACAAGTTCTCTTTCGCGACGACCTTCACGCTGCGTTACGAAAGCGAACCCGTTGCGAAGGAAAAACTCGACGTCATCGGCGCCGTCAACCTCGTCTACTCGCTGTACTGAGACGATCTTCCCGACCTCGAAGTCGGCTGAACTCGTTCGTAGCTCTCTTCACTTGTTGGGGTGCATTCACGCCGTGAATGCGTCGAAAGAAAAGGATTCACCATGGCGTTCGCAAAAGAGTTCAAAGAGTTCGCGTTCAAAGGAAACCTCATCGACATGGCCGTCGGCGTCGTCGTCGGCGGTGTCTTCGGTACGATCACGAAATCGTTCGTCGACGATCTCATCAATCCGCTCATCGGTCTCATGCTCGGCAAGGTCGACTTCTCCAACACGTTCGTTCTCCTCAAGGCCGGAGACAAGGCGCCTGCGCCCTACTCGACCGTGAAGGCCGCACAAGAAGCCGGCGCGACGGTGCTCACGTACGGAAACTTCATCAATGCGATGGTGAACTTCCTCATCGTGTCGTTCGCAGTTTTCCTCGTCGTGAAGGTCGTCAACAAGGCGCGCAACGCACCCGCCGCTCCGGCCGAGCCGACGGCCCAAGAGAAGCTTCTCGTCGAAATCCGCGACCTTCTCGCACGAAAAGGCTGAGCCGAAGGCTCGCCTACGGGCAAAGCGGATCTGATATCCTCGGTTTCGCGCGATGCAGCCGAAGCCGCTTTTCATCGTCAATCCTCAATCCGGTGGAGGACGGACGCGTCACGAGTTTCCGGGGCTGCAGTCCGTCATCGAACAGCGCATCGGTGAGTTCGATCTCGTTTGGACCGCACGCGCGGGTCACGGGATCGATCTCGCGCGCGCCGCGGCCGAAGATGAGCGTCCGCTCGTCGTCGCGGTCGGTGGCGACGGCACGTTGGGCGAGATTGCGACGGGGCTTCTGCAGGCAAAGGCGACCGGCAACGTTCCGCCAGAGCTCGGATTCATCGGGCAGGGTACGGGCTGCGATTTCGCGCGCGGTCTTGGAATCCCGCACGAGTTCAACGCGTATCTCGAACGCATCGCGAGTCCCTCGCGACGTAAGTTGGACATCGGTTGGGTTCGTTATCGTGCGCACGACGGCACGACGAAAGAGCGTCACTTCGTCAACATTCTCAGCGTGGGCCTCGGTGGGCTCGTCGACCGCCATGTCGAAACTGCGAATCGCCAGCTCGGAGGAAAGGCCGCCTACTTCTTGGCCTCTGCTCGCAGCATGCTCGAGGCCAAGCGCGGGAAGCTCACGTTGCGCGTAGTGAATCAGGGCGAAGAGAACACGCGCGAGCTCGGCAGCTACCTCATCGCGTTCTGCAATGGCACCCACTTCGGGTCCGGCATGCGCGTCGCACCGATGGCACGCCTCGATGACGGACGATTCGAAGTCGTCTCGCTCGATGGCTCCAACAAGTTCTCGTTTCTTCGCGCGGCGCGCGGCATCTACGCGGGCTCGCACCTTCGCTCCCCCGGCGTAACGCACTTCTCCTGTGAAGGTGCCGAAGTGAAGCTCGAGAACGAAGAAGTGCGCGATGCGTTTCTCATCGATTGCGACGGCGACGCCATCGGCACGCTCCCGATCGAAGTGAAGATGCTCCGAAATGCGCTGACATTGCGCGCCTAGCGCAGCGCCTACATTGGGGACTCCCCGCGCGGTCGAGGCGAGAATCGGCTGTGTGATCGAAGTCCGATGGAACTTTTGTGAGGCTTCGCACGACTAAGTGAGCGTGCGCCCCTCGATGCTCCTCACTGCGGCCGGTCTTCTCGTCGGTTTCCTCGCGGGCTTCGAGTCGCGTGCCTGGGTGACGCGGCCGAGCCTCGCCAAGGATGTCGACCGAACGACGGTCGCAGAAGCGCATGCATCGTGCTCGGACGAAGGCGCGATGCAAGCGAATCGCGTTCTCGCTTCACAAGTTCGCGAATACAAAGCGAGACTCGAAACGCAGGGGGCGAGCGCGGGCTCGGTTCATGCGACGCGAGAGGACAACGCGTTCCACTCGGGCGAAGGCGTTGCACTCGTCGAACTTCCATGCGCGTCGTGGAATGCTGGAACGGAGATGCATCGCGTGAGCTCTGGTTCGATGTCGTATCGATCTTCGGGAGACGGCAGCGACTTCGAACATCGCGCGCGCGCGGCCGGCGTTTCTCCCGATGCCTTCCCGATGCTCGAGGAGGGCTATCGAGCGGCGCGCAAGCGCTTCGACAAGCACGTCGACGACGCCTGCCTCGCTGACGACGCCGCGAAGGAAGGCTGGGAAACGTACGTGAAAGACGGCGCTCTCGAGAGCATCGAAACGGACACGGATCTCTCGCCCGAAGAGCGCTCCGAGAAAATCTCCGAAGCGCGGCGCGTTCATTGCGTCGATACGAAGTTTTCGAATGCCATGAACCAAACTACGGGCAAGCGAGAAGCTCTTCTCTCCACACTACCGGCGACCGGATCGTTTCAGCGTCTCTTGCGCGAGGAGCTGGAGACGCGCATCGGTGTCGATGCGAGCGCGCGCCTCGTCTCCCTCAATGCATTCTGCATGAACGAGCATTCGGCAGAATTCGATGGAGAAGAGACAGCCGACGAACCCACTGACGAGCCCGCTGCGCAAGACGAGGAAAGAGAAGAGCCCCGCCGGATTGCGCGGAGCTCTGAGCTCACCCTTTTCGAGTGACCGTTCGGCTCGCAGCGAAGCGAGCCCTCGGGTTTATTCGTTCGACGGAGGGACGCTGCAGATCACCTTTGCGCCGTTCTTGTCGACGATTGCGGTCTCGTCGAGATCGCACGCAGGAACGGCCGCCGTTCCGTATGTATAGTGCGAAATCCACTCGTTCACGTAGTCGGAGGTGACGCCGACGATGCCCGTGTGTCCCGCGCCGCGCTTCACGCAGACGGAGAGATTCTTGCTGTCGGCGCGGAGGCGGTCGAAGGCGCACGCTGCGCGATCCGAAGTGAGCGTCATGTCGGAGTCGCCGTAGGGAACGAGGAGCGGCGTCGTCGCGGCTTTACCCGTGAGGTGCGGGCGATCTTCGAGATAGCGCCCGATCCACTTCGAGCACGTCGCGTCTTGGCAGGGCGCATCGTTGGTGGCGGCGTTCTGGATCGAGTTCACGAAGTCCGCGTCGAAGAGATCCGTGATGACGGTTCCGGCGCCTTCGAGCACGGGATAGCTGGGTCCCCAACACGTGTCGTCGATGAACTGCTGAATCGCCGCGCGCTTCTCAGGTTTGAAGAGCGCGATGCCAGCACCCTTACCGTCGAGAAGCTCCGCGTGCGTGTAGTGGTACCAAACGGAGACGCCGTTCGCGGCAGCGTTCGTCGCAATCGGAAAGTTGCCACCGATGGCGAAGAG
>JAHFDV010000290.1 GCA_023248815.1 Myxococcales bacterium | reverse complement strand
GCTTTTATTTGAAAGCCTCACCCCGCGGAAAGACCGCGCGCGAGGAATACGCTGAGGCTCACATTCCTGGTGCGTCGTTCGTCGACCTCGAAAAGGATCTCACGGCAAGCGAAGGTCCAGGGCGTCACCCGATCCCGTCACGCGCGCAGGTCGAAGCATTCTTGGGACGCATCGGCGCGACGCGCGAAACGCATTTGGTCGTCTACGACGATGCGAGCGCTTCGGTCGCAGCGCGGCTCTGGTGGCTCTTTCGTCACTACGGGCACGATCGCGTCGCCGTCCTCGATGGCGGCATCGCGGCGTGGGAAAAGAGCGGCCGACCGCTCACGCGCGTCGTTCCGGAGTTTCCCGCTACGGAGATCACACTCGACGCCCCGAAGCTCCCCGTCGTCGACAAGGTTGGGATTCAAGCCGCGCGCGATCGCGGAGCGCTTCTCCTCGATGCTCGCGCCAGTGAGCGCTATCTCGGAACCGTCGAACCAGTCGATGCGCGCGCAGGGCACGTGCCGGGAGCGAAAAATCTCCCGTGGTCCCTCCAGATCGAAAACGGACGTTTCAAGAGCCCGCAACAGCTTCGTGCACTCTACACGGAACGCGGAGAAACGAGCGGTCGTGATCTCGTCGTCTACTGCGGCTCCGGGGTAACGGCATGTCATCTTCTACTCGGGCGAGCCGTCGCAGGACTTCCCGGAACGACGCTTTATGAAGGAAGCTTCAGCGATTGGGCGCGCGACCCCGAGTTGCCCATCGCGACTACCGAAGAATAGTCACGAAGGAAGATTTGCGCTCGGTGCCGGCGCGGCGGTGCCTGCGGCAATGGGAGAAGCGGTACTTGCTGTAGGAGACGTTTCCGAATCGACGGGCGCGACGGGAACTGCCACCGCTGCTACGTCAGCGGGGACGTTGACCGATTCGTTGTTGGAGGCAACGGAGGGCTCCGTAGAAGCGGAGTACGCGCGCTCCAAGAGATCGGCGTGGCGTTCGATGTTGCGATCGATGAGCGTCGTCATCGTCGTCCATTGCTTCGTGCGTCCCTTGAGCACGCGTTCGAGATCGAGGCGTTGCTCGACGAGATCCGCAAGAGCCGAGAACGCTCCAGCCGATGCGCTTGCGAGCTCCTTTTCTAGGGTGATTTCGTTTCCGAGCTCGTAGAGATCTAGCAAGCGGCCGAGGCGCGGTCCGAACGGAGCGGGGAGCTTCGCCTTGCCGCGTGCAAGCACTTCACCGATGCGATCGCGCACCGGGAGAAAGAGCGGGAGACCGGCCAACGTTGCGACGACGACGGCGACGACGATGCGTGTCGCAATCGCGTGATTTCGAAATTCCGACGCCAAAAATCCGCTGAGCGCGCCGAGAGCGAGCGCGAGTCCGAGATGCAGGATGCGCTCTTTGGGCGATCGCGCGCGAAGCGATCGCTCCAAGTATAAGGCGAGCACGAGGACGGCACCCGCGAGCGACGGCGACGTCTCGACGACGATGTTCGAAAGAAATACGCCGAGCGCTCCGAATCCGATTGCGAGCGGCGACAATCTTTCAGAAGCGCCGATCGCAGCGGTCGAACCGAAGGCAACGAGCACGAGCGAAGCGACGATTCCGGGAAGAGCACCGAAGCTCTCTTGGAATGCGAGGAGGAGCCCTGCACCGACGAAGAAGAGCGCGCGCATCATGACTCAGAAGGCTTCCTTTCGCCCGACATTGCCTTGATCCATCGCGCGCGACTTCTTCGCGAGGGCTTTTCCTCCGGCGCTCGAAGGCGCCATGCTGCCGAAGGACTGTGCGGCAGACTCATAGCTGCTCGCTTGTTTTTGTAGTGGTGCGGCGGCGGATGGGGGCGCGCCTTTCATCGCTTCTTTCAGCTCGGCGACATTCTGTTGGATGAGTCCATCGGCGACGGCGACATCGCCCTTCGCGTACGCCTCCGTGGCGCGGATCTGCCGGTCCGATGCGAGCACGCTCGTCACTCCCGCAAACACAATCGGATCTTTGCTGCGCTCGGCTTCCTCGCGATCGTTCGTCGCGAGGAGCGAGATCGACGAGAGCGAAGCACGTTCACTTCCCTTCCCGACGAGATCCCACGAAGCCGTCGCTTCGATCGCTGCGCGACTTCCGATGTCGGCAGCGAGCTCGACGACGACGCGACGCTCGTCGCCCGCGAAGAGCGCTCCCATCGGCACTTCGAGTTGCCCGTCGAGGACACGCGCATCTGCTCCGATCGCGCGCACGAACGTGACGCCCGCGGGGAGTCGAAGATTGAAGGTGGCTCGTTCGGCGGTCGTTTGCGAAGCTTCATCGAGCTCGCGACGCAAGAACGTCGTGAGCGTGCGCTCGTCGTTCACGAAGACGAAGTTTCCGTGACCGGTCGAAGCGATGCCGCCCATGTACGACTCGTTGAAGTCGACACCGATGCCGAGCGAAGAGACCGTGATGCCTTCGTTGAACGCGCGCTTCGCAAGCTCATCGGCCATCGTGCGGGAATCGTCGAGTCCGTCACTCGCGAGAACGATGCGCCGCACGCGACCGCGCGACACACCTTCGAGCTCCGTGAGCCCAGCGCGAAGTCCCGAAGGAATGTTCGTCCCGCCGCGCACGCGGAGGCCGCGAACCTTCTCGACGAGGGAGCCGCGAACGCTGCCGACCGACGTCTCGTGCTGAATGACCTCGGCGCTGTCCGAGTAGACGGTGACGGAGATCTCGTCGTCGGAATGCATGCTCTCGATGAGAGTGATGACGGCGCGCTTCGCCTGCTCGAGCTTCTCGCCCGACATCGATCCCGATACATCGAGAACGACGGCAAGCGATGCGGGTGCACGAGCGATCGCGTTGTCGGTTTTGTCGGCGCCCATCGTGAGCTCGGCGAAGAAGTGCTGGCCGCCCGTGACGCGGGTGTGCGTGAGGTTCAAGGTGCCGTGCACGCCATTGCCGTGGAACGAAGCGCCGTTCTGCCCGACGGCGGTCGTCGTCGTGATCGAAGTGGGCGTCGACGTACCGAGCGATGGCTTCGCGCGCAGAAGGACGATGCCGCCCATCGCCAAAATCACACTCGAAACTGCAAACGCCGTTCGCATCTTGGCTCCACGCATCGATTCCTCCTGCCGGAGACGAGGCGCGTGGGTCCGAGGGACCGCTCCGCGCTTTCCGGTGTCCATGCGACGCAGTGGCGCGCGAAAAGATTTGCGCGAGGCTCGAATAAACTGGCGATGCGTCGGTCAGCGCGAACGTGCGGAAAGGTCGTAGTCCGACCTTTCGTTCGTGATTACGGCTCGTTCCAAAGCATCAATCCGCCGGAGAGCCCCGCGTCGTTGTCGACGATCTTCACGTTGGGCGGGAGCCCGATCGTGAGAAGGCGTGCGTTGCCGCCACCGAGATAGAGCGTGTCGGGATTGAAGATCGGCTGAATCTGACGAACGACGCGGCGCACGCGCTGGTTGAAACGCTTCTTGCCGACACGCTCGAGCGCAGCGCCGCCGATGTACTCCTCGTAGGTCTTCCCTTTGCGAAAAGGTTGATGCCCTAGCTCGAGGTTCGGAACGCATTTGCCGTCGATGAAGATGACGCTCCCCATCCCCGTCCCGAGCGTGAGCACCATCTCCATGCCTTGGCCCGAGATCACTCCATGGCCTTGGATGTCGGCATCGTTCATCACGCGCACGGGCACGCCGAGCTCTTTTTTCAGCGTCTCTTCGAGGCGAAAGCCGATCCACGAAGGATCGAGATTCACCGCCGTCATCGTCCGCCCGTGAATGACGACGCCAGGAAAGCCGACAGAGACGCGCTCGAACTTGCCGATCGAAGTAACGATCTTCCGGATCTCTGCGAGAAGGGCCGTCGTCGTTGCGGGTCGCGGCGTGGGAACGCGAATGCGCTCACCGAGTCTCGTGCCGCGCTCGTCGAAGAGCATCGCTTTCAGCGCACTGCCACCGATGTCGATCGAAAGGGTTTGCCGCATACGCTGTCCTTGGTTCGTCCGCGAAACCCGGGCGGGTCGCGAGAGAGGTGATGAAATACCGCGAAGGCCCCATTTTACCCAACGAAAATCGAGGTGTTCCCGTCTCCCGGAGAGCGCTTTTCATGGTAGAAGTCGCGCCATGTTTTCCCGCAGCATTTCGCTCGTTCTCCTTTCCGCGGTGGGCCTCGTGGCCTGCAATTCGTCGAAAAAAACCGACGGCGCCGGGGCAGCAGGATCGAACGAGATCGTCGTCGGAGCGTATCTGTCGCTCTCGGGCGGCGAGGCGACGTTCGGAAGTGATACGCGCGCGGGCATCGATCTCGCGCTCGAGGAGACGAACGCGAAGGGCGGCGTGAAGGGCAAGAAGGTTCGCGTCATCTACGAAGACGACAAGTCCAAGTCGGAAGAAGCCTCCAACAAAGTTCGTCAGCTCATCGATCGCGAGAAGGTCGTCGCACTTCTCGGCGAGGTCGCGTCTAGCCGTTCGGAAGCCGGCGGCATCATCGCGCAGGGCAAACAAGTTCCGATGCTCACCCCTTCCTCGACGGGCGTCACCGTGACGAAGGGCAAAGACTTCGTGTTCCGCGCCTGCTTCACGGACGAGCAGCAGGGCGCCGTAGCTGCGCAGTTCGTCGCGCAGAAGCTCGGAAAGAAAAAGGCGGGCATCCTCTTCGCCGCCGACGACGATTACTCGGCGGGGCTCGCCAAGACCTTCCAAGCGCACTTCAAAAAATACGGCGGCACCGTCGTCGAAAAAGGCTTCCAGAAGGACGAAACGAACTTCACGACGTATCTCCAAGGACTCAAAAAAGAGAGTCCCGAGGTCATTTTCGCGCCCGTCTACTACTCGGCGATGGGAAAGATCGCACGCGACGCCAAGCGTGAAGGCATCCCTGGCAGCATGTTCATCGGGAGTGACGGCTGGGACTCTCCCGACCTCCTCGAAGCCGTCAAAGGCGGCGAGCTCGAAGGCGCTTACCTCACCGATCTCTACGCAGCCGATGCTCCTTACGAGAACGCGAAGTCGTTCGTGACGGCCTTCACGACGAAGTACAAGCGCGACCCCAACAGCCTTTCGGCACAGGGGTACGACGCGGCCAACATGCTCTTCGCGGCGATCGAGCGCGCTCCCGAAGTGACGCCGCTCGCAATCAAGACGGCCCTCGCTGCGACGAAAGACTTCGCCGGTGCGACGGGCAAGATCACCGTCGACGCGAACCGTAACGTCAACAAACCCGTCGTCATCGTCCAGATCAAGGCCGGCAAGTTCACGTACCACTCCGAGCTTCTCGCCGAGTAAGCGCGAGCGCGCTTTCGCCGACTTCACGTTTCCCGCACTGCTTTTCTTCATGAACGGAATTCTCGCGCCGCTCGTCACCGGAATCGCGCAGGGCTCGATGATCGCCCTCATCGCGCTCGGCTATTCCATGGTCTACGGTGTGCTCAAGCTCATCAATTTCGCGCACAGCGAGATCTTCATGATGGGCTCGTTTTTCGGCCTTTTCGCGCTTCAACACTTCGCGGGGCTGAATCCCGTTCTTGCGACGGCGCTCGCGATGATCCTCGCGATGTTCGGCACGTCGCTCCTCGGCATCACCGTCGAGCGCTTTGCATATCGACCTTTGCGCGGCCGCGGCAAGAGCTCGCTTCTCCGCATCACGCCCCTCGTGACCGCGCTCGGTGCATCCGTGTTCTTGCAGAACCTCGCGCAGCTTCTCTTCACGGCGCGGCAGCGTCCTTATCCGCGCCTCTTCGCGCAAACGCGTCCGCTCATCTTCGCAACGGCGGTCGTCGTCATGATCGCTCTCGAGCTCGTCGTGAAGCGCACGTGGTTCGGCAAAGCGATGCGTGCGCTCTCGACCAATGAAGAAGCGGCGCGCCTCATGGGCATTCGCACGAGCCGCGTCATCGGCATCACGTTCGCGATCGGCTCTTCACTCGCAGCGCTCGGCGCGATTCTCTACTGCCTCGATCAAGGAGATGCCTATCCGACGATGGGAGTCGGCATCGGCACCCGCGCGTTCGTCGCGGCGGTGCTCGGCGGAATCGGCAGCATTCCCGGTGCGATGCTCGGCGGCCTTCTTCTTGGTGTGCTCGGCGAGCTCGTGAAGTTCAGCGGCTTCGAAGGCAGCGTCGACATTCCTGTCTTCATCGTGCTCATCGCCGTTTTGCTCGTTCGTCCTGCGGGGCTTCTCGGTAGCACGCGCGCGGAGAAAGTCTGATGGCCATCTCCGATGTCGTCCAGCGCTCGAAACAGCGCGTGGGCTCGATGCTGAAAGACAAGTGGCACCTCGACGGCCTGCTCGGCGTCGGAGGCAGCGCTTCCGTTTTCGCAGCCACGCATCGCAATCAGACACGCGCAGCGATCAAACTTTTGCATCCCGAGCTCTCCAACGAGACCGCGTTCGTGAAGCGCTTCTTGCGCGAAGGCTACGTCGCCAACACCGTCAAGCACCCCGGCGTCGTTGCCGTGCTCGACGACGACCGCACCGAAGAGGGACTCGTCTTCCTCGTAATGGAATTACTCGAAGGGGCAACGCTCGAGCGGCGTCTCCGAAAAGAGCCTATTTTGCCCACGAAGGACGCGGTCGACATCATCGAGCGCCTCCTCGACATTCTCGCCGCGGCGCACGAGAAATCGATCGTTCATCGCGACATCAAGCCCGCGAACATTTTCGTCACGACCGACGGGACGATCAAGCTCTTGGACTTCGGCATCGCGCGCGTCAACGACCTCTCGAACGTCGGCGACGAAACGGCGCAAGGCCTCGCGCTCGGAACGCCTGCGTACATGTCTCCCGAGCAGGCTCGTGGTCGTTGGGATGAAGTAGACGCCCGCAGCGATCTCTTTTCGGTCGGCACGACGCTCTGGTCGTTTCTTTCGGGACGCCGCCCGCGCGAAGGCGGAACGAGCAACGAAGAGTTGATGTTCGCGATGACGAAGCCGATCGAGCCCATCGAGAGCGTCGCGCCGCAAGTCTCCGCCGAGCTCGCCAAAGTGATCGCGCGCGCCGTCGCCTTCGAGCCGAAAGATCGCTGGCCCAATGCGAAGACGATGCAGCAAGCGTTGCGCCTTGCGGGCTTGATGGAGCGCGTCTCGATGCCTCCCGCAGCGAATGATGGCCCCTCCCTCGACGAAGGCTCCGGATCCGTCGACACGGCGCCCGTACGCACGAGCCATCCGCCCATTCCTGGCCCGCCGATTGCCGGCCAATCCGTCGCGCCGCGTCCGCTTCGCGCTTCGACGACGCTCCTTGGTCCTGGGCCTTCGCGCGCTCCTGGCTCGCCGAGTCATCCGCCAATTCCTTCGATTCGTCCGGCGAGCCCTGCCGTTCCGAGCCATCCGCCGACGCCTCTCGCAGGAACTGCGGCGGCATCGAATTCTCCCGATGCATCGGGCGCGTTTCGCGAACGCTTCCCGTCGATTCCGCCGAACCCCAGGGGCTTCACGCCTCCCGGCATGCGTCTTTCCGACACGCGTTACGACGCGCTCGGTCAGCGCCCGAATCGGCCACGCCCCACGAGCTCA
>JAHFDV010000708.1 GCA_023248815.1 Myxococcales bacterium | reverse complement strand
TAGCGAGACTGTCTCGACAGCCACCTTTTGCACAACATCGAAGAGGTGGAAGAGATGAGGGAATCCTTTGCCAAACTCCACGTCGTGCTCGAGCAAAGACGCTCCTTCACTACCGACCGGCACGTGAAGTGTGCGGGTGCCCGCTGCGCCCCCCAAAGCCAGGGGCAAGAACTTCACCGAACGCCACGGGCCGCTTTGGCTAAAGACCTTCTGTAGGCGTGCGCATTCCTCGGGGTGTGGTTCGAAGCCAATCGCGTCCACGGCATAAGCCAAGGGAAGAAGGTCGGGGTCGAACTCCGCGCGCGCGCCCACGTCGATACAAACAAGGGGGCTGCTCTGAAGGACCCGGCCGAGTTTTGTGCTTTTCAGAAGGCTTGGAGCGGGCATAGCGGCAGAAGCTAGCATGCGCCGATTCCCGAGCAAATCGCGACATGCGAACCCCTCACACCAGGTTCACTGCGCACCAGAGATACAGCCAAAGGTTGTCAAAGGCCGTGGAGTGAAAAAGGTGAGGTACCCGCGTGGCCGCTTAGGAATCAACAATAAGCGGACTGATTTGACACTCACCGACACCGACGCGCATGAATTCTTTGCGTAGGCGATGAGCAAGTGGCGGCGCACGAGCCTCTCCAGTTCGGCTGGGCTCAAAACGGTGAGTAGAAGTTCCAATCGCTCGACAGTGGTAGTCCGTCGATCGCTTCGGTCTTTCGAAGCGCATACGTCGAAGCTCGAAGCGTCGAGCGCGCTTGAGCGATGCGAAGGTGCGACGCATCTTGCAACGCTAGGGCGGCAAGCTGCGGCCGCGCCCCTTTCGGCACGACATCCACTTCGACCATTCGATAGTGGCCCCGCACCATCGCCGCCGCGCGCTGTACGGATGGCATGTGATGATCATCGAAGACGATGACGCCATTTTTCGCGAGGAGACGCACAACGAAGTAAAGCTCCGCCGCGAGATGGTCAAAGGTCTTCCAGCCGTCCATATAAACGAGATCGAACTGTTCGCCAGCCCGCCACAATTCGAAAAGAGCGACGATTGAATCATTCTCGATGAGACGGTGAAGGTGACCCAACTTTGTTTTGGCGACGGCCGTCAATCCGATGGAACGGTAGTGGGTCGTCTGTGCCCGATCGATCGATGTGACTCGCCCCTCGGAAGGAAGCTTGCTGACCGCCGAGAGCATGTATGCGGCGGACGATCCCGTCGCCATTCCGATCTCGAGACATCGGGCGAGACGCTCGCGCTCAATCAGGTCCGCGAGTCCGTCTCCGACATACGGTGGAATGATCGTCGCCGTACCGGTCCCATCGACGGAGTCGAACTCCTTCCTGATCTCTTCGAGCATCGCGACGAGAGGTGCGCGTTCGGGTTTGTAGAGCAGCGCTTCTCTGATGCGGCTGCGAAGAGTCGCGATGGGCATTTAGGCTCGAAACCTAGTTCATTTCCGAACTCCATGTCAATCGTGAGGTCTGCGTTGAGACCGATACGGAGTGAGTCTCGCGCGTGTTATGTCCGGCTTATGGATCCGGCAAGAAGCGCGCGCGAAGGGCCTTTGCTTGATTTCATTCTCGCGAGCATGTTCGTGAGCGCGATCGGGATCGGCACTCAAGTCTTTCGCTCCAAGATCCTCGCTCTCGTCATCGGGCCTAACGGTGTCGGACTCGTGGCCGAGGTTGCGCAGGTCGTCAGCTTTATCTCTGCTCCCGTGAGCGCGTTGATTAGCACCGCGCTCGTCCGCTGGCTGGCCGACGAAGAGAAGGACGGCACAGAAAGCCGAGGCATCGCATACGCGCTGGGCGTCGCCTTTCCGATCTTGATGCTCGGGCTCGTCGCAACTCCCGTCCTGAGCCACTTCTTCATTCCGACGCACGTGACACCGCACGGCACGCTTTATCTCGTCCTCTATCTGCTCTCGTTCGCCTTCGGCGCCGTTCAATCGGCCGTCCAAGCGTATCTCGTCGTGCATCGCGCAATGCGGGCCGTTTCGCTCATCGCCATCCTTGCAGCGCTTCAGAGCACGGGAGTCGTCGTCGCCGCGACAATCTGGGGCGGAGTGACGGGCCAGCTCGCAGGCATGGCGGGGTCAGCGCTCATCGGAGCCTTCATCGCCCTAGCAGTCGCGCGGAGGAGTCATCCGCACTTTCACTTCATTCCGAAGTACTCCAAAGCCTTTGCAATGAGCGCAGTCCGCATGAGCGCGATGTGGCTCCTTACGGCTTACTGCGTGAATATTCGATTGGCCGCCGCGAGATCTGGACTGCAAGTCAAAGGTGGGCCCGACCTCGGTCTTGCGTGGAACGGCAACTTTCAGGCTGCGCTTGCGATCGGCGAGACGTACATCGGTCTCGTCCTATCGGGCGTGCACAACTACTTCATTCCAAGGATCGCCAGAGCCGAGAACTCGAAGCTCGGCGA
>JAHFDV010000289.1:3711-7480 GCA_023248815.1 Myxococcales bacterium | reverse complement strand
TACGACGGTATTTCGATGCCATCTGCTCGATCGATCCCGACGTCCTCTGCGGATGGAACGTCACCGAGTTCGATCTTCTCGTTCTCCAAACGCGCGCGCAGGCGCTGGGCGTCCCGTTCAGCATCGGGCGAGGTGGGCTCGATGCGCGCATCATGCCCGGCGGTGGCGGCAAGGGATCGTCCCGCAACTCTCAGCTCGCAATTGCGCGCATTCCTGGGCGCGTTGCGCTCGACGGCGTGGCGACGATGCGCTCGGCCACCTGGGCGTTCGAACGGTTCACGCTAGAGCACGTGGGCCAGGAGCTTCTTGGCCGCGGAAAGAAGATCTCGAAGACGTCCGATCCCGTCGCCGAGATTCTGCGCATGCACCGAGACGATCCCGAGAAGCTTGCAGTCTACAACCTCGAAGACTGTCGTCTCGTTCTCGAAATCTTCGAGAAAGCGAAGCTCGTCGAATTCACGATGGAGCGTGCTCGTCTGACGGGACTCGCGCTCGACCGCCAAGGCGGGTCCGTTGCCGCCTTCGATCACCTCTATCTGCCCCGACTGCATCGCAAAGGAGTGATCGCCCCCGACACTTGGTACGGGGAGATGACGGAGAGTCCAGGTGGGCACGTGCTCGAGTCGACGCCAGGCCTCTATCGCAACGTCCTCTCGTTCGATTTCAGAAGCCTCTATCCGAGCATCATTCGGACGTTCCAGATCGACCCCTTCGGAATGGCGCGACCGGGCGAAGACCCGATCCCCGGCGAAGACGGTGCGACTTTCGCGCGCGAGGGGGCGATCCTTCCCGAGCTCATCACGAAGCTGCACGAGGCGCGTAGTGTCGCAATTACCGAGAAGAACACCGAGCTCTCGCGCGCCATCAAGATCTTGATGAACTCGTTCTACGGAGTGCTCGGGACGAGTGGCTGCCGCTTTTTCGATCCTCGTCTCCCGACGTCGATTACGCGCCGCGGGCACGCGATCATCGAGCGCGCCCGGCGCCACTTCGAAGATGAAGGGCTCGCGGTGATTTACGGAGATACGGATTCGCTCTTCGTCCACGTCGCAGGCGAAAGATCGGAAGAGGAGTTGCGCGAGCTCGGGCGTCTGCACTCGACGACCCTCACGCAGCTTTTGGCCGAGGAGATCGCCGCAGCGTATCGCGTCGAGAGTCGGCTCGAGCTCCGCTTCGAGTCCCACTACCTGCGCTTTCTCATGCCCACGACGCGCGGATCCGAACGGGGCTCGAAAAAGCGCTACGCGGGGGCCGTGCGGCGTCCCGGAGGTGAGCTCGAGGTCGTCGTGCGCGGTCTCGAGGCAGTGCGCCGTGATTGGACGCCGCTGGCACGGCGCGTCCAGCTCGAGCTGCTGCGTCGAGTCTTTTCCGATGAACCGTTCGAGAGCTGGCTCAACGAGACGGCACGTGCACTCGAAAAGGGAGAGCTCGACGAAGAGCTCGTCTACCGGAAGCGCCTTCGTCGCGATCTCGATGCGTACGGGCAAGGGAAGAGCGGCGCACCTCCGCACGTCCAGGCGGCGCGCGCACTCGAAGCCGAGGGAGAGAGCGAATCTAACGAGGTCGAGTATGTCGTCACCTTAAAGGGACCAGAACCGACGTCGTTGCGAAAGTCGCCAATCGACTACTCCCACTATCTTTCGCGACAGCTCGAGCCGGCATGCGACGTCGTCCTCCTGTCTATCGGGACGAGCTTTGCGAAAGTCGCCGGATTGCAAACGTCCTTGTTCTGAGCGCTCGGGTCGCCGCTGCACACTTTTCCTTGCTGTGTGCTCGCTCTCTTACATGGACAGCGGAGGCTAGCCTTGCAAGATTCATGGAGTAATGCGCGCACTCGCTCTTATTTCTTTCTTGTCACTGTCTGCCGTCGTCCTCTTCAACTGCGGAGACGGGAGCAAGCCTCCCGCGACGGACAACAGCGGAGGGCCCGATACCTCGACGGGCGACAAGAAGGACGTCGAGGTCGTCGATGCGAACATCGACGACGGATCCGTCGAAGATGCTGGCGCCGAAGCGGGATCGTTCACGATCGGTGGCACGGTGAGTGGGCTCCTCGGGACAGGGCTCGTGCTCCACGACGCCAACGCGAATCTCGCGATCTCCGCGGACGGAGCGTTTACGTTCATCGCACGAACCCCCGGCCCGTATGACGTGAGCGTGCTCACTCAGCCCGATGATCCTACGCAAGAGTGTGTCGTAACGGACGGGAAGGGGACGGCAACGAGCGACGTCTCCAGCATTGCCGTGACTTGCACGACGAAAGCATTTCAAGTCGGTGGCACGGTCTCGGGCCTGAAGGGCATCGGGCTCACGCTGCGAAACAACGGCGGCGATGACCTCGTCGTGGGCGCCGACGGTGGCTTTAATTTCGCGACGACTCTCGACAGTGGGACAGAATACGAGGTGAGCATCGCGTCGCAACCGACGGACCCGAAGCAAACCTGCAAGGTCACTTCTGAAAAGGGAAAAGTCGGGGCAGGTGACGTCTCGACGGTCCTCGTCAACTGCTCGACCGACAAGTTTGCCGTGAGCGGCCTCATCGCAGGGCTCGACGGGACGGTGATTTTGCAGAACAACGGCGGCGACGACCTGAGCGTGAGCAGCGAGGGATCATTTACTTTCTCGAAACCAATTGCGAGCGGCGCAAAATACGCGGTCACCGTGCTCACGCAGCCGGGAATTCCGAGTCAAACGTGCGAGGTCACCGACGGCACGGGAACGGTCGGCGCTAGTGACGTATCGACCGCGATCGTCCAGTGCACCACGAACGCTTTCAAAGTCGGCGGCAAGCTCACGAACTTGGCGGCGGATTCGACCGTCGTCCTTCAAAATAACGGACGCGACAATCTGACGCTGACGGCGAACGGCGACTTCACCTTCGACACTTCAGTAGATAGCGACGAAACCTACGAAGTTACCGTCCTCAACAATCCGAGCGCGCCCATCGCGCAGCGCTGCACCGTGACCGTCGGGACCGGCAAGATCGCCGCCTCCGACGTGAAGACGGTGCTCGTCGATTGCGTCACGCAGGCTTTCAAGCTCAGCGTGAACGTCAGCGGGCTCGCCGGACCCGGGCTCGTCGTCCAGAACAACCTCGGCGACAACTTGCCGGTTCTCGCCGACGGCGACACGTCCTTTGCGACGACGGTGCTGTCGGGTGACGGCTACAACGTCACCGTGCTGAATCAGCCGACGAATCAAGGATGCGTCGTCAGCTCGCCCAAGGGGGTGATGGGCGGTGCGGAGCAGTTCGTAGCCATCTCCTGCTACGGGAACACTTGCGCCGACCTCCTCACGACCTCGGACGTTTGGGGTCTTGCTGCGCAGGGACTCGACATCGGCAAGTTCACGAGCGGAACTCTCGATTGGATCGGATGCCCCGACGACGATTGTGATCCGACGACGTTCTTCTGCACCGACGAAACGGCGGGGATCTTCTTCGGCGTGCCTGCTGGGCAGACACTCCGCTCACTCGTAGACCCCGGAAATTCGAGCGCGTCCTATCCAGCGAGCTCCGAAGATTGCTGCAGCATCACGAACCCTCGCGATATCTGCAACGCCCCCACGTCACAGACGAATCCCGCAGGAACGAATCCAGCCGATGCCATGTGCAAGGCGATGGGCTTCAAAACGGGCACCATCGTCGCCGAAAATCTCTCCGACAACGCCTGCCCACGCCCCCATTCGACGACGTCGAGTGGCTCTGACTGGACGTCGACGTTCAGCCAGAGCGATTTGGGCTACGGCTATCAATACCGCTGCGCTCGCT
>JAHFDV010000289.1:0-3701 GCA_023248815.1 Myxococcales bacterium | reverse complement strand
CGCTCGCTGAGACCTCGCTCAAAAGTCGGCGGCTTCCTTCATGGCAGTGAAGGCGCCGCTCGGGAGCTCTCTGGGATCATGATGTGCCTTGCCGTGCTCTAGCGCGAGCCACACCGCGGCGCGATTGCGTGCTCCTTCGACGTAGAGCACGAGCACGCGTCGCTTCTTCGTTCGCGAAAGCCAAAGGTCGAAGACTGGCGCTTCGTCTTTCTTGTAAAAATCGAGAAGGACTTCGTGTGCGAGCTCGAGCGGCCTTCCAAGGACCTTTCCATCTTCGTCGATGTCGTCGCGAGCGGAGGGGAGCGCGGCAAACGCTTCGCGCAGAGCGCGTGCCTGTACCTCCTGCGCGCGTGGCTTCGCTGCGTCGGTACGAAGCTGGACGCGTTTTCGTGCGGCGAGCGAAATCACGGGATCGCGGCGCAAGTACGTTCTCACCGAGAGCACGCCGACGGAGACGAGGCCGACGACGAGCAATGCCCAGAGACGCTTTCGCGAGCGAGCCTGGTGGTAGGTGACGACCGTCGTCACCATCGGGATTAGAAGCGCGAGGACGACGATGAGCTCTCCGAAGAACGCGAACACCGCCATCGCCGAGAACGCACGTAGGCCGAGCCCCGGCTGAAAATCGGTGAAGTAGCTATAGGCCTGCGATGCGACGAGCAACGCGACGCTGCCGAGCGTGAATCCCTTGAAAAGCGCGAACTCGCGCCGCGCGATCGGCATCGTGAGCCAATAGGGAAAAAGCAGCGGATAAAAGACGTAGTAGAGAAAAGGTCGTGGCGGAAATTGCGTGTAGAATTCACTGAACTTGCGCTGTCGATTGGCAAAGATGCCCACGACGCGGAATCGTGACGACCAAGCGTCAAGCGCCTCCGCCCCGAGGAAGGCCACCACCGTAATCGCGAGCTGAACGAGTGTCGGCGTGATGGGCAAGAGAAGCGCCATCCAACCCACGAGGAATGGCGCCAGCGCGAAGAACACGAGCCGCAGCGCGAAGTCGAAATTCGACGAAGGACGCGGCGCGCTCATGCTGCGCACATACCACGTGTCGACAATCGGGTAACGCTCAGGGATTCGGAATCACAACGGCGGTAGAGTTACCTCTCTGGTCTATGCGGATGGCGTTGGCGTAGACAACGATGCTCATTTCGCCGCCGTCGGGAGCAAGCTTCGGGATTGGCTGCGAAGAAGTGAGCACGAGTACCTTGTCGATGATCGATGCCTGATAGGAGCAATGTTGATTGCGGAAGAGGGGTTCTTCGACGCGTCCGTCGACATGTCTCCACTCTGCGGTGAGGCACACGTCGGTGCCGTCTTCATCGCAACCTTCGAGCCGCGGCTGACCCACCATGAGGGCGCACGTGAGCTGCGCGGTAATGACGACACGATCATCGGGCGAGCGCGTCGCCGTCGCACTTCCAACGGCAGCGACCTCCGTACCCGACTCGCAACCGGCAAGCGCGAAAAGTAGGGGAAGCCCGAGAGCAGAGATAAGGGTTCTATATTTCATGTATCGTACACATTGCACTCTTCATGCCGCGGCTGAACGGCGGGCAAGAGGTACTGAGAATGCGCGCGGACTGACGGCTCGTTTATGCAAGAGAGGAGGCGCGTCTCTGCGCTTTGCTCTCGCTCGTCGCGGTCATCCAATCTGATCGTGCTGTCATGGTCGCAATGAACGCGATCACGGACATCAACACGTCCACCCTTCGTGGCGGACCGCACGGCGCGATTACAAAAAGAAGCGGCTCGCGCCAAATGAATGCGCGAGCCGCTTACGAGACAGCCTGGTCGTTTTAGAGACGAACGATCGTCGCCTTGGCGCCTTCACCGTAAGGGCGCATTGCGTTGCGCGTGTCGATGATGAGGTCGGCTTCCTTCGCCATGCGGACGTAGTCGATATTCTTGTGGTCCGTGACGATGATGACGGCGTCGAACCCGGCGTAGCTCGTATCGGGCTTGAGCGACTCGAACGAATGCTCGCCCTCCTTGAAGACGGGCACCCACGAGTCCATGTACGAGACTTCCACGCCGCGCTTGAGAAGGCCCTCGATGACGTCGGCCGCGGGCGATTCACGGAAGTCCGAGATGTCGCGCTTGTAGGCGACACCAGAGATGAGGATCTTCGATCCCTTCATCGACTTCTTTTTCTCATTGAGAGCGCGCGCCGTGATTTCGACGACGTGCTCGGGCATCGCCGTGTTCACAGCGTCTGCGAGCTCGATGAAGCGTGCGGGCATCTTGAGACCGCGCATCTTCCACGAGAGGTAGAGCGGATCGATCGGGATGCAGTGACCGCCGAGACCCGGGCCGGGCCAGAAGGGCATGAAGCCGAACGGCTTCGTTGCGGCGGCTCCGATGACTTCCCACACGTCGAGACCGAGGCGCTCGCAGATGAGGGCGAACTCGTTGACGAGGCCGATGTTGACCGCGCGGAACGTGTTCTCGAGAAGCTTCGACATCTCGGCAGCGTCGGGGCTCGACACGTCGACGACCGTATTGACGATGTGCGAGTAGAGCGCCTTCGCGACGGCCATACAGGCCGGCGTGCAACCACCGACGACCTTCGGCGTGTTGCGCGTGCCGAACTTCGCGTTGCCCGGGTCGACGCGTTCGGGCGAGAACGCCACATGCACGTCTTTGCCGAGCGTGTATTTGCCGCCCTGGAGGAGCTCGGACACGAGGTACTCACGCGTCGTGCCCGGATATGTCGTCGACTCGAGAACGACCAACATGTCTTTGTGTTGGTTGCGAACGACCGTCTGAGCTGCGCCCTCGATGTAGCTCATGTCCGGATCTTTCGTCTTCTTCAGCGGCGTGGGCACGCAGAGGATGACGCAATCGGCTTCTTTGATGACGCTCTCGTCGGTGCTCGCATCCATCTTCCCGGACTTCACGTACTCGGCGAAGTCTTCGGCCTTGATGTCTTCGATGTACGACGTGCTCGCGTTGAGCTGCTTCACCTTGGAAGGATCGCGGTCGTAACCCGTGACGCGGTAGCCCGCATGCGCGAGCTCGACGACGAGGGGGAGACCGACGTAGCCGATACCGACGACGACGACGCGCGCTTCTTTGGACTGAATTTTCTCGAGAAGAGTTGCCATGTTCTGGGTGCGATTCATATCGCCGAGCCCTAGCCAATACAAGGCGCCTCACACATTGGAACGCTCGGCGCGATTCTCTTTTTCTTGAGGCCGGCCGAGACGGGTGAGGTCAGGTGCCAGCTAAAATTTCCGCGGTGCCTCGGGCGAAGAGACGCGTGACCTCCGCTTTGCCGATGTCGCGTTCGAGCACCTGGAGTGCTTTCGCGACGATGTCGATGTCTGCGGGGCGGTGCGCATCGGAGCATGCCGCATCGTAGGCGTCCATTTCGAGCAGGGTCCTTGCGGCCCGCTCGGATGCCGCGCCGTACTTGCCGACGACGGAGCAAGCGTCGAGAAGAAGGCGAGCGCCGGCGTCCAAAAGCGGCTCGAGCACGTCGGGATCTTTCCAGACGGGTTCATAGCGCTCGGGGTGCGCGAGCACTGGGATCAACCCATGGCGCTTCAACATGGAGAAGCGTTCGGCAAGGCGAAGTGGGAACGCACGTGGCGTCAGCTCGACGAGCACGCTCTTTTTGCCCGGATAGGGGAGTCCAAGGCCTGTCCGAATACGCTCGAAGACGACATCGTCGAGGAAGTGCTCGCTGGCGAGTCCCATCT
>JAHFDV010000707.1 GCA_023248815.1 Myxococcales bacterium | reverse complement strand
CTTCGTGTAGAGCGCGGGGCCGTCCGTCAGCATCTTCGTGCCGATTTTCCAGCCATTGCCGGTCAAGAGCGCGCGGTACGGATTGGCGATGTCGTCGTAGGAGGGAAGCTTCGGAATGGGCTTCTTGTACGTATCGATCATCGTCGCGTAGCCGCCGTCGTACCCCGCGAGAGATTTCGGATTGGTGATGATCTCGTTCGCCGACATCGCTTGCGAACGCGCCAGGAGCTGCGTTGCGACATCGCGCGCGGGGGTCTTCAGATTCGGAGCCGCACCGCCGCCACCACCGAGCGCGCTGAGAACCGAAGAGAGATCGTTCACGAGCTCGAGCGACACGCCGCTGCGCGCATCACGCGGAGAGCCTTGCGGGATGTACGAGCCCACGCACGCGGCTTTGATTGCAGCATCGCCGCCCATCTCGGCCGCGAGACGGATCATGTAGTTGTCTTTGGAGCCTCCGAGAAAATACGTGCTCGCAGCCCCGTGATCTGCGGGAATGCCCGCGACGCCGACGGAAGCCATGTTCGTTTTGGCATAAGGAAGGTTCGCGATGACTTTGTGGACGCTGAACTTGTCGGCACCGGATCCGATGTCGACGATGTCTGCGGCTTTCAAAGCCGGCCATTGTTTCCCGACGAGCGTGTCGGGGCTTCCGAAGATCGAGCTGTAGCCGCCGGGCATCCAAACGATGACGACGGCGGACTTGCCCGCGGGATTGCCGCCGAACGCTTGACCGAGCAGTCGTGCTCCGCCCAAACGCGTTCCTGCAGCGAGACCCGCGGTGCCGGCGATGCTTTTCAAGAAGTTGCGGCGCGAGAAAGTATTCGAGCTCATTCGGTGATCTCCTTCGAAAACGGGCGTCGCGTCAGTAGGCCAAAAATTGAGTGGAGGTGAGGAGGGAGGCGCAGGCGTAGGCCCACCTTCTCCGCGGGGTCGTGGCAGTGGTCAGTGGCGAGCCGTTCGCACCAGACGCGTACGTCTCGTTGACGGAGTCGACCGTTGCGACATCGACGCAACCTTGAACGTCGGCGGGGGCGACGACGCGGCTCCAGAATTTGCGCGCCATGTCGGTGCAGGCCGCAGATGCTGTCGAAGGCTCTGGAGCGGTTCCGAACGCAGCATCCGTCTCCGTGTATTTGAGACACGATTCGAACGTCACATCGAGCGCACTCGAGAGCGCAACGGCGCTCGGCTTGGGCTCGACGAACCATCGTGCCGGCGGCTCGCCGAAGGTCGCTCCGAGCGCCGCCATGGATGCGGGAGTACTTCCGACGACTCGCGCGATTTCGCCCGAGAGAACTTCGTAGGGCTTCGTGCGTCGACGATCGGCGCCACCCACGCCCTCTTGGCGCGTGAGCTTCAGTGAGCTTCCCCCGAGACCGAGACGCTCTTGCGCCGCGTCTGAACAGGTCACCCCCGGCTGCTGTCCACCGCCACCGCCACCACTTCCGCCTTCGCCACCGTTTCCACCACCGGGTCCCTGCTCATTGTCGCAGTCGAGCTCGCCGCAGCTCTTTTCGGAGCTGCAACCGGTTGCCAACGCCGAAGAGCTCGCGAGGACTGCAAGAATGGCGATTCGCTTCATGATGGGCTCCTTGGCAAAGACGCGTGCGCGGCTCATTGGCAGAACCCCGCGTCTTTCGCGATGACTGCGATCGCCGATTGAATCGTTCCCTTGGCTTTGAACTCGTCGATGCACGTGTCGATGAGCACGCCCTCGCACGTGTTGTCTTCGCGGCCGTTCAAAAACTTGAAGGCGACGCGGCACGCATTGAAGGAAAAGTTCGGAGAGGCGACGAGCTTCGTGACGACGTCCTTGTCGTTCGTCACCGTCCCATCGATTGCGTTCTGCGGCTTGTAGCCTTCCGGTGGATCGAAGAACGTGACCGGCGTTGCGCCGCCACCTTTGCGTCGTGAGAGGACCGCGGCGACGTTGTCGAGCGCGAACCAGTTTTGGTAATGGCAACCTGCGCATTCGGCACGCTGGCGCCCTTGTGCCGACCGCTCTTCGACCGTCGAATTCGGCGAATTGGTCGAGGCGACGAGCTTCAACCCGACGACGTTTTGCATGATGCGGTACGCGCTCGAAAGACGGAGCCCGGATGGATCATTGCCCGCGTGCGAGGCCATCCACACTTGGCTGCGGAAATAGCCGAGGCCGTTCGCATCGTTCGTGACCTTGCCGTCGACGGCGACGTTGTAGGGGCCCGCAAAGAGATCCGCCCATGGCTTTCCGTTCTCCAGAACGTACTTCGAGAGGAAGTAGGCGGCGTCTTCCCCAGGCTTGTCTGCAAAGCCCGGAGAGCGATTGAGCTCCGAGTTCGCATAGCGCGCGAAGTGCTCGATGAACTCGGGCGTCTTCAGCATCGCGTCGACCTGCGATTGCGAATCCGCAGCCGTCATCAACGCGCTTGCTGGCGA
>JAHFDV010000706.1:2021-2427 GCA_023248815.1 Myxococcales bacterium | reverse complement strand
CACTTCTTCCCGAAGAACCTCGGCATCTTCCTGACGGAGCTCCCCTGGCCATCGGCGAAAGGGTCGAACGCCGCAGCTCCGTTCCAGATCAACGAGCACGGTCTCGCGCTCTGGTTTACGACGCCCATCTATCTCTGGCTCCTATGGCCGCGCCGCAAAGACGTGCTCACGTTCGTCATCGCATTCATCGCGCTACTCCCTTGCGTGATGGATCTCTCGTATCAAAACAGCGGCTGGCGTCAGTTCGGCTATCGGTTCTCGAACGACTACGCGATTTTGCTCTTCGTGCTGCTCGCCCTCGGCGCGCGATCGTTTCGCACGACGCGATTCATGGTAGCGGCCCTCTGGAGCGTGGGCTGGAATCTCTTCGGCGCCGTCACCTTCGATCGCGGCAACAAGCTGGACC
>JAHFDV010000706.1:0-2011 GCA_023248815.1 Myxococcales bacterium | reverse complement strand
AGCTGGACCGTTTCTACTTCCGCGAAGGCTCGCAGACCGTCATCTATCAGGCAGATTGATTGCCGCCTGATTCGCCCGCGCGTCTTACTGCGCGCGCTCCGCGCTCACGACAGCAAGTGCCAAGAACAAAGCAGGGAGCGCGATGACCTATGCGAGATGAGTCGTTTACTTCACGCGAGCGACACGGATGCTCTGAATGATGGGCTTGGTGACCGGCGTCGACTTCTCGCCCGTCGGCAACGTGGGAACGCCAGCGATCTTGTGAACGACGTCCATCGGCGAGCACTCGCCGAAGATCGTATAGCTGTTGTAGGTGTCGAGCTGCTTCGCGTCGGCGTCGGTAATGAAGAACTGCTGGCCGTTCGTGTTCTTTCCACGGTTCGCCATGCAGAGGAGTCCGGGCTTGTTGTGCGAAGCGCCGGGCCACATTTCGTCGGCGAACACGTAGCCGGGCTCTCCTGAGCCGTCACCGTTGGGATCGCCGCCTTGAATCATGAACCCGGGAATCACGCGGTGAAACGTGGTTCCGTCGTAGGCGGGCTTCAAAGGAAGCGGCTGCTTCTTCTTGTCGAGCGCGGGCTTCGTTCCGTTCGCTAGGCCGATGAAGTTTGCGACCGTGAGCGGCGCTTTGTCATCGTAGAGATTGCAGGCGATGACGCCGAGCGACGTCGTGATCGTCCCGACGAGCTTTCCTTCGCCCACGAGCTTGTTCGCTTCGAGGGTGGTGCGGAGCTCTTCTTTCGCCTTCGCTGCAGGGTCGGGCTTGCTCTCGGAACCTTCTGCGCTGCCTTCCGGCTCAGGGACGGACTTGCATGCGAAGAGAGAAAGCGACGCGACGGTGAGAAGGACGATGTTCCGCATGCGGACGGTCGTCGCACAACTCGCGCGTGTTCTCAAGCGCTCTAACGCGCCCGCAATCGACCGTGCTGCTCGTGAGGCTTGGCTCGTCAGTGCTTCGGCAAACTGACTTTGGTGCCCGGACGGACGCCATGACGACGCACCCAACCAGCATTCACTTCGAGCACGTAGGGCGTCGGACAGCCCACGGTTCGCTCTTCTTCATTCAGCGTCGGCACGTTTTCGAGAACGCCCGAAATCGTCCCGTCGGTGTCGATGAAGAGCATGTCGAGCGCGAGGCACGTGTTCCGCATCCAAAAATGCTGAACTTTGCGCTCCATGACGAAGAGCATGCCGTGGTCTTCCGGCATCGATGTCCGATACATCAAGCCCTTCGAATGCTCGTCTTGCGTCAGCGCGAGCTCGACGGTGAGCTTGGTCGAACCGCCATCCTGCGTCGGAAGCGTCATCTCACCCGTGCGGAGGGGCGTCGTGAACTCGGGGTCTTTCGGACACTTTTCAGGCGGCACGGACTTCACCTCTTGTGGTGGTGTCGACGATAGCTGACGAAGGCAGGGAGCCTCCGTGCGCGCCTCTGCCGTCCCCACGGGCTCCGGTGTGCGCGAGCACGCGGCGATGAGAAAAGCGACGATTGCGAGGCTCCTTCGCATGGGCTCTCTCGTACCACGACTTCACCTTTTCGCGAACCTTCGGTACGTTCAACCCGTGCCTCGCATCCCCGCTTTCGCGTTTTCGATGGGCCTCGGTTTGCTTCTCGCAACGAGCGCCTGCGAGCGCATCCCTAGCGACAAGCGGCGCGAATGGAAAGCGACTGACCACGACAAGAGCGATCCAGGCACGACTGGCCAGGTGAAGACCGCGCCTGCAACGAGCGGGAGCGCAAGGAACGACGAGGCGCTCGTCGAGGTGACTTGGCAAAATCAATGCGCCGCATGCCACGGCCCGATCGGTCGCGGTGATGGTCCCAACGGTCCGATCGTGCACGCCTCGGATCTCACACGCGAAGACTGGCAGGCCAAGGTCACCGACGCCGACATCATGGCGACGATCAAAAACGGCAAAGGGATGATGCCGAAGTTCGAGATGCCCGAAGGCGTCTTGAAGGCTCTCGTGCGCAGGATTCGCACGGTGCGAGGATTCCGGTGAGACATTG
>JAHFDV010000288.1:1513-7505 GCA_023248815.1 Myxococcales bacterium | reverse complement strand
CTCCATGGCGTCAACATCCTCGCGAATGCCGTCAAGGTGACGCTCGGCCCCAAGGGTCGCAATGTCGTCATCGAGAAGAGCTACGGATCGCCCGTCATCACCAAGGACGGCGTCACGGTCGCCAAAGAGATCGAGCTTGAAGACAAGTTCGAGAACATGGGCGCGCAGATGGTCCGCGAAGTTGCCTCGAAGACGAGCGACAAGGCGGGCGACGGCACGACCACCGCAACCGTTCTCGCGCAGGCGATCTACACGTCGGGCCTCTCGCTCGTCGAAGCGGGTCACAACCCGATGGATCTCAAGCGCGGAATCGACGCGGCTGTCGCGGCGATCATCGCCGAGATCAAGACGCTCGCCGTGCCCACGAAAGACAAAGCGCAGATCGCGCAAGTCGGCACCATCAGCGCCAACGGCGACACCGAGATCGGCGAGAAGCTCGCCCTCGCGATGGAAAAAGTCGGCAAAGAAGGCGTCATCACCGTCGAAGATTCGAAGACGGCAGAGACGACCGTCGAAGTGGTCGAAGGCATGCAGTTCGACCGCGGCTACATCTCGCCTTACTTCGTGACCGACACGGAGAAGATGACGACCGAGCTCGATGACCCGTTCATCCTCATCTCGGAGAAGAAGCTCTCGAACATGGCAGACATCCTGCCCGTGCTCGAAGCGGTCGCAAAAGACGGCCGTGCGCTCGTCATCATCGCGGAAGACATCGAAGGCGAAGCCCTCGCGACGCTCGTCGTGAACAAGCTCCGTGGCCTCCTCAAGGTCGTCGCCGTCAAGGCGCCGGGCTTCGGCGATCGCCGCAAAGACCTCTTGAAGGACATCGCGATCGTCACGGGCGGCCAAGTCGTCTCGGACGATCTCGGCATCAAGTGGGAAAACGTTTCGATCACCGATCTCGGCCGCTGTAAGCACGTCTCGATCGACAAGGATGCGACGACTCTCGTCGATGGCGCCGGCGACTCGAAAGAGATCAAAGGCCGCGTCGAAGCGATCCGCAAGCAGATCGAAAACACCACGAGCGATTACGATCGCGAGAAGCTCCAAGAGCGCCTCGCGAAGCTCGCGGGCGGCGTCGCCGTCGTCAAGGTCGGCGCGCACACCGAAACCGAGCTCAAAGAGAAGAAGGCTCGCGTCGAAGACGCGCTTCACGCAACGCGTGCGGCCGTCGAAGAAGGCATCGTTGCCGGCGGTGGCGTCACGCTCATCCGTGCAGCCGTTGCTCTCGACAAGCTCAAGCTTTCCGGTGAAGAGGCCGCGGGCGTCAAGCTCGTGCGCCGCGCCATCGAAGAGCCCCTCCGCCAGATCGCGAAGAACGCGGGCCATGACGGCTCGGTCGTCGTCGAGAAGGTTCGCGAGGGCAAAGGTTCGTTCGGCTTCAATGCCGCAACCGAGAAGTATGAAGACCTTCTCGCGGCCGGCGTCATCGACCCCGCGAAGGTCGTTCGCTCGTCCCTCGAATTCGCTGCAAGCGTTTCGGGCATGATGCTCACCACCGAAGCGATCATCGCCGAGAAGCCCAAGAAGGCTTCCGCGGGCGGCGGCGGCGGTGGCGATATGGGCGGCATGGGTGGAATGGGCGGTATGGGAGGCATGGGCGGTATGGGTGGCATGGGCGGCGGCTTCGACATGGATTGAAGCAGCTGCGCTCATCCGCAATTGCGCCTTCCAGGAGGCGCGATCGCCGAGTGCAATAGGACGAGGGCCTCGCAGGAAACTGCGGGGCCTTTTTCTATTTCTCTACGCCTGTCCCCGAAGCATCCTATCTGTCGGACGCATAAGTTGAACTTATTCGCTCAGCAGATATATTGGGTTTATGCGTAAGGCAGATACCACCCCTCGTCGCGTCCTCGTCACTTCTCCACGGCAAGTCGGTGAGATTCTTCGCGGCCGGCGGAAGGCGAACGCTCTCTCTCAAGCGCAAGTCGCGACGAAGCTGAACGTGAGCCAGAGCCGCTTATCGGTGCTCGAGGGTGACCCATCCGCCATGCCCCTCGATCGATTCCTCGCGCTCACCAAGCTCCTCGGTTTCGAGATCGTGCTTCAGGAGAAGCCGGCTTCGCCCCCGCGCAAAACGGAGTGGTGAGTCGTGGGCCGCCGCTCGAAAAGCCGTGCGCTAGAAGTCTGGATGAATGGCGTCTACGTGGCGCGGTGGGTGATTCCCACGAGCGGACCGATGGAGCTTCTCTACGACTCCGAGTGGGTCTCGTCAGAGGACGCGCGGCCGCTCTCGCTTTCACTGCCGTTCAACTTTGATGGCATGCCGATTCGCGGAGAGCACGTCGGATTCTTTTTCGACAATCTCCTTCCCGACAGCGATGCAATCCGAAAGCGCGTACGCGACCATTTTCGAACGCCCACGACGGACGCATTCGATCTCCTCGAGGCGATCGGCCGCGACTGCGTAGGTGCGCTGCAACTTCTTCCCGAAGGAGCGAGCCCCGAGGGAACCACCAAAATGTCCGTGACGCGCCTCGATGATGCTGGGGTCCAAGCGCTTCTCGAAAGAAACCTCTCGAGTGTGGGACCCATCGGCGATGATGAGCTCGACGACTTTCGAATTTCAATCGCCGGCGCGCAGGAGAAGATCGCACTCACACGCCACGATGGGCATTGGTGCAGACCGCATGCATCCACGCCGACCACGCATATCTTCAAGATGCCTCTCGGGCTCGTGGGTGGACGCCGCATCGACATGCGCGCTTCACTCGAAAATGAGTGGCTCTGCTCGCGCCTTCTCGCGGCCTATGGACTCCCCGTGGCTGCGTGCGAAGTGCAAACATTCGGGGCGATGAAAGCGCTGGTCGTCGCGCGCTTCGACCGCGCGCTTCATTCTTCGAAGCGCTATTGGTTGCGGCTCCCCCAAGAAGACTTTTGCCAAGTCACAGCCACACCGAGCTCTCGAAAATACGAAGCCGACGGCGGTCCCGGCATCTTGGAGATCGCCAAGGTGCTCGGCGGCTCGAGCGCCCGCGACGAAGACCTCGACCTCTTTTTACGGGCGCAGCTCCTTTTCTGGATGCTCGCAGCGACGGATGGTCACGCGAAGAACTTCAGCGTTCGAATCCTCGCGCGCGGCGAGTACCGCCTCACGCCACTCTATGATGTGCTCTCGGCGTGGCCCATCGTCGGCGGCCGTCAGAACCAAGTACATCCGAAGAAGCTGAAGCTCGCCATGGCGCTTCGCGGAACGAGCAAGCACTACCGCGTCGACGAAATCGAGCGCCGGCACTTCAACGAGACGGCACGCCGTTGCGGTCTCGGAAGAGGAATGGAGCCGATCATCGCCGACATCATCGAGAAGACACCGCGCGTCATCGAAGACGTGGGAGATGCGCTGCCGCAAGATTTTCCCGAAGACATTTTCGATGCGGTGACGGGCGGACTGCAAAAAGCTGCGAATAAGCTCGAGCGCATGGCCGTCGAATGAGCATGGGAAGGACGCTACTCCTCAGCGAAGTGCGTAACGCGCTTCGCTTGAACGAAGGGAAGGCCGCTGAACGCGAAATCGTCCACGACGCATTGCCCGTTGTTTCGTGAACGTGGGATTACTCTCGTTCCGTAGGTGGGCGTGATGCCTATGCACATGAGATCGAAAGCCCTTTGCGAACGTCGGGGAAAGAGTCACGAATCTATGGCCCAGCCGTTGCAGGAAACCTTGGAAACGATGATCACCACGCGTAGTCGCATCGCATTTGCCGCCATCTCACTTCTCGCCAGCGCTCAAGTCGCTTGTACGAGCTCCGGGTCGTCTCCCGGCGCGCTCGGAATCCCGGCGCTACAGATGGCGAAGGGCGGCGACATCGAGCTCCGTGGCACGAATGGAGATACGTTTCCGGTTGGACCGACCACCGATCTCACGTTCCGCACGAACGATGGCCGGGCCCTGAAGGTTCAAGCTTCCAATCTCTGCCGAAACGCACAAGGCCTCTATGAACGAACGGGGGAGGGCTGCGGCGGCGCACGATTCCTCGTCACCTGGGACGAGATCTCGTCGATCGACACCGAGCATTTCGATGGCGCAGCGACCGTCGCGGTAACCGCGATTGCCGCGATCGTGGTCGCCGGTGTCGTCATCATGGTCGTCGCCGGCGCAAAAGACGGCAAGGGGAGCAGCTCGTCTACTTCGTCTTCCTCACCATCGGTCCGCTCGGCGCCACCGGTGCGCAGTGCGCCGCCCGTTCGATCGGCGCCGCCCGTCGGCGCAGTCGGATCCAATGTCGTCGGCGCTGGCGCAGCTTCTGGCGGCGCACGGACGGTGGCGAATCCCACGGTTGCAGGTAGCGCGAGCGCCGATAGCGCGGCGCGACTTCCTGCCAACAAGGTGATTCCCGGACGAACTCCGGCACCTGCCGCGAATGGCACGCCCGCTCCGAGCGGCGCTGCACCGCAGGCGACGCGTGTTAGCGGCAACGGCGGAGGATCCGGCCCCAACTATGGACCGGGCTACGGTCCCGGATACAGCGGATCCGGCGGAGTCATCGTGAACACCCAGGTCTACATTCCCGGCACGATCGATACTTCGACGGACTACACGCCGATCGATCCCGACAACTCGGGCAGCTATGTCGCCGGGGGAGTCGCGCAGCTTCCCGCGATCGACGACTCCCTTCCTTCGGAGCCTCTCTTCAGCGCGACCGACATCCGGAAATCGTCGATTCGACCTTCGCTGCGCCTGAACGGCGGCGTCTGTTCTTTTGGAACCTCGGGTTCGGGCGGGTGTTTCGTCGGCGGCGCAAAAGCCGCGCTTCGGCTCGCAAACTTCGTCGAGCTATCGGGCGGTCTTCGCAGTGAATATTACCCTTCGGGAAGCGGTCGCGCGGCAGAGGGCGTGTGGCTCGGCACCGTCGGCCTCGGGCTCCACGGAGAATTTCCCCGTGCGAAGTGGGCCGCGCTCTATCTCGGCATCCAAGGCGCGACGGACTTCGGCAATCGCACGCGCATCTCGTTCGAACCGGGTGTCCGCTTCCGTCTCGCCAAGGACACCTGGCTGGGCATCTATCCGCTCTCACCGACCTATATTCGCGAGCTCGACAACACGAACGTCGTGTCTTCGGCAGAGATCGGCTTCGAGTTCTAAGACGCCTTCACGGCAGGCCGTGCCCCTTGTTCTCTTGTTTCACGGCAGGCCGTGCCCCTTGTTCTCTTGTTTCACGGCACGCCGTGCTCCGTTACTTTTGTTTCACGGCAGGCCGTGCCCCTTGTTCTCTTGTTTCACGGCACGCCGTGAAACTCCCAAAAGGGACGGCGCCACTCGTTGATCATGTTGTCGTCGGTGATGACCTCGGCGGCGGCCGTGCGCTTCAAGAGCTGTTCGCGATCTTCGAGCGTATAGAACTCGTCGCCATCGAAGAAATGACCTTCTTTGACCGAGGACCCGAGATTCATCATCTTGCGCCACTGGAGGTCGCTGCTCTCCGGAAGAAGCGCCGAGGGGCCGCCATCGATGTGCGTGCCACGAAGCGTGCGCTGCCAGCGATCCTGATCGAAGACGATCGGGGAGTCGCTGACGGCCATGAAGTTCACTACGCGCATTGCGTATGGAAATACCGTTGCAGCCGTCTTCATGACGTCGTCCGAAGAGGTCGTGTTGAAGTAGTGGACGCCGCCGGGAAGCAAGTGCTCATGCGCGAGCTCGAGGAACTCTTTGGAGAGCAGATTCGTCATGTGCCCGCGCCAGTGGTAGCTCGTGTTCATCACGATGAAGTCGAACTTGGCCTCGGGGTGACGGCGTAGCCATCGCCTGCCGTCGTCGATGTTCATGTGAACCTTGGGGTTCGTGAGCAAGCTCGAGACCGTCGGATACATCGAGATGAGCTCGAGGTAGGCGGGGTTGATCTCGATGACTTCCATCGACTCGACACTGGGGAGATTCGCGACGATCTGCGCCCAGGAGCCCGAGGAGAGTCCGATGAGACAAATCTTCTTCGGCGCCGGATGCAGCGCGCCAACGGCATAGGCGCGCTCGATCATGTTCTTGTCATCGACG
>JAHFDV010000288.1:0-1503 GCA_023248815.1 Myxococcales bacterium | reverse complement strand
CGACACCGTGGCGATTCTCGATGACGTGCGTCAGTACGAGCAACGGGTTGTACGTCTGCTTGTAAAGCAGCCGCTCGTAGAGGGCGGAGAAGAGAGTCGGTGCGAGCGCGAGACATGCCACGGCGCCGAGGAGGGGAGCGGCAAGCGCGACTTTTCGAAGCGTGCCCGTGCCCATGAAAGCGACGAGGAGAGCCAGTGCAAAGCCCAGGAGCAAAAGAAGCGCCGAAAGCCCAGGTGTCCTGAAGGCATCCATCAAGACGAAGCCGGTGAGCAGGCTGCCCGAGGCCGAGCCGATGATATTTGCAAGATACACATACGAGAGACGCGCACCCGCGCGCTCGTCGGGAGCGATTCCAAAGTGTGCGACGAGTGGCAAGACGGCGCCCATGAGTCCGGCCGAAAGCGCCACGAGAAGGAAGTCGAGCTGCCACGCCGACGAGCCCGTACCTGGCCACGAGATGGTCGCCGCGCGAGCGAGCGCCGGAATCACGAGGTAACCCGTGATGTTCGCTAGGACGATGAAAAGCGAGAGAGGGACGAGCTCCACGCGCGAGCTCGCATCTGGACGAGGCTTGCAGAAGCGCTTCGAAACGAAGGCGCCCCCCGCCACTCCAAGCAGATAAAACCCGAGGAGGAGGCCGAAGGCGGCCGGCGCGCCCCAGCTGACGAACGCGAAGGCGCGATACCAGAGAATCTCGTACGAGAGAGCAACGAAACCCGACAGCCCAGCAATGACGAGCGTGAGGATGAACATCACGACGTCACCTCGCTGGCGCTCGCGTCTTCGAGCCCCTTCGTGTTGCTTTCGTCCCGCGGCGCTCGCTCATGCGTCGACGCGAGCGTCTTCGTGCCATCTGCTTTCTTGGCGCGGAAAAACGCGTAGGCGAGGATGCTCGCTGCGAAGTTGAAGGCGGCGGCGAACTGCACCGACCCTGACTGGTGCAACACGCGAAGGCTGAAGATGACGGCGACGAACGATGCGAGCGCCGAACCGAGCGTATTGATGGTGTAGAGCGACGACACCGAGCGCCCGACGTTGCCCGAGATGCGCGTCACGTGCGCGACGAGCAAGGGCAGGGTGCTTCCCATGAGCATGGTCGGGACGAGCACGAGGCAGAAGGTGACGATGCCGATCATCAAGGGTGACATCAGCAAGGTCGCGGCTCCGACTCCGCGGAACACTGCGAGCGAGACGAGCCCGAAGACCCCGATCGCCGCCTCGACGATCGAGAAAAGGAGAATGGCGGGTCGCTTCGGATTTTTGGATACCTCTCCGCCGATGAGGCTGCCGATCCCGAGGCCCAACATGAAAGCCGTCACCACCATCGTGACCGACTCGATGTTGATTCCGTAGATGGAGAAGAGGGTGCGCTGCCAGACGACTTGATAGATAAGTGCGGCAAAGCCCGAGAGAAAGAAGACCAGGTAAAGCACCGCGGCATCCTACGGACGCGTCGCCAAATGTCTATGCAGTGTCTCGTGCCCTCCCGCGCCCTTGAATAA
>JAHFDV010000049.1:12496-19652 GCA_023248815.1 Myxococcales bacterium | reverse complement strand
ATCGTGCGCTCGTCACCGAAATGCCTTTCGAGAAAACAAAGCACGGCGAGGCGGTTGACGTGTCCTCATCAAGGCGTACGTTGAAGAGGTCCCCCTCCTCGTTTGCGCCATCACATGAATCCCTTAATGACACGGACCCGGGTTGCGAACGTCGCCCAGTGTGCACGCCGGACTATCCGTTAACGCGGATAGATAAATCGGAAGCCTAACGTGCGGCGGTGAGCATCCCACCTAGCGTATCGCTAGGGGTTCATGTCGGGCCGCGAGAAGGGGGACTTTCTTTTGTGCGCGTTACGTTCTAACGTCGGCCTCGATATGGCGACTGCACCCACCAAAGCGCATCCCGCTGAAGACAGCGATTTCTGGACCGCCCCAAAGCTCATTGGGCTCGGCCTCGTGACCTTGGCGATCGCCTTCACGATCCTGCATATCCTCAGCGGCACGGATTGTATTCCTGGGTTCTGCTGATCGCAGAACCGGAGCTTTGTTTTCTTCCGCGAGCGCGGAACGCTCGGATGCCGCCCCGATGTCGAAATGGGCGCTGACGAAGCTTTTCTGGTTGCTCGCGCTCGTCGCTTGCGACGGGAACAAGGCGTACCCAGACGCCGGCATTGTCGCCGACGCTTCACCTCCGATCGTCTCTCCGTCTGGAAGCACCGAGAAGCCGCAAAAAGCGGATGACGACGACCACGCGCTCCCCGCGGAGCCCACGACTGCCGCCGGCGTTTTTTTGCTGGGCGGTCATCACGACCTCGACGCGGGCGCCCCGTCGTTCATCAAGCCCGTGCCGATCACCGCGAAAGAGCTGACCGAGCGGTATCGCAACCTCTCCGAGCTCTCGATGTTCGAAGGCTCTTGGAAGCTTCCGGATCAACGCGACCTCGAGATCAAAATCTTGCGCCTGAAGAAGCTCGAGAAGGGAAGCCATCTCTCGATCTTGCCGATTCTCTGGACGCCGGCGACGGGCAAAGAATTTCTCGTGACGACCGGTCGCACGCCGCGCGCAACGGTCATCGCAGTATTCCGGCGTCACGGTGCGCCTGAAGGTGAGCTCGTTGCCCATATGGTGTTTGCGGCCGAGAGTGCGCCGATCGTGTTCGATTACGATCCCGTGAACCCCCTCGAGCTCAAGTGGACGATGTGCCGCGGCTGCCGCGGTGAAGAGGGAACGATCCGCTACCGAACGGCCGAGGGATCGGTCATCATTCGTCAGGAATAGACGTTCATGCGATCGGCCTTCGACCTTACTTTCGACGAGCTCGTGGCCCTGCGTCCGCCGAACGACGCGCGCTATCTCTATCGCAAGCTCTTCAACTTCTCCGATTGGGCAGAAGGCCGCCCCGTCGTCGGAAAAGAGAGCACGGTGTTTCTCTCCGAGCACTTCGACTTCGCGCTACCCGAGATCACGGAAGTACGTCGTTCGGAAGACGGCTCTTCCAAGCTTCTTCTTCGACTCGCCGACGGCAACGTCATCGAGGCGGTCCACATGCCGCGCGCCGTGAAGAACCCGCGGGTCACGCTGTGCCTTTCGAGCCAAGTAGGTTGCGCGATGGGGTGTACGTTCTGTCACACCGCGACGATGGGCCTCGTGCGCAATCTCACCGCGAGTGAAATCGTCGGCCAGGTTCTCGCAATTCTCCGCGCGCTGGGACCAATCGATTCAGGGCGCGTCACTCTCGTATTCATGGGAATGGGCGAACCTCTCCACAACGTCGAGGCGGTCCTGCGCGCAGTCGCGATCATGAGTGAAGAAGCGGGCCTCCGCATCTCTCCGCAGCGCATCACTGTCTCTACTTCGGGGCTCGTTCCCGGTATCGAGCGCATGGCGAGCGCGCCCGTGCGACCCTGTTTGGCGATCAGCGTCAACGCGACGACGGACGAGGCGCGTGCGCGCACGATGCCCGTTGCGAAGAAATACTCGCTCCAAGATCTGACGACGGCGGTGAAACGCCTCACGCTTCGTCCACACGAAAAAGTGACGTTCGAGTACGTGCTCTTGCGTGGAGAGAACGACACCGTGGAAGACGCGGAGCGACTCGCAGAGATCGTTCGGCCGTTTCGGCACAACCTCAACGTGATTCCGTACAACGTTTACGAGGGGGCGCTTTTTGCGGCGCCCGAGGAAGACGCGCTTCAGCTCTTCGTGAAGCGGCTGCAGGACCGCGGCTGTCTCGTCACGGTGCGCCGTTCACGCGGGCGCGATGTCGCCGCAGCCTGCGGACAGCTCGTTCAAGAAGCGACGGTTCGTGCTCCGCGAAGGGGGCTGCGAAACCTCAGCGCCTGACGCGATCGAGCGACGGCAGCACGTTCACCACTCGTTCTTCTGAACGACCGGTAGTTGCAGCGCGCGCTCGCGATCGAGATCGAGATTGCCCACGTGCAATGAAAGTGGCGACTGCACCCATTTGTAGATGCTCGCCGAGAAGAGGCGTCCGAATTTCTTCGTCCAGTTTTTTAGCGTCTCGGCGCGGTGCTCCGGAAACATCTGATCGAGCACGGTGCCCACTTCGTCGAGGCTCATCTTCTCGCCCGCAAAGAGCGCGAAACACGCGTCGAGCACGGGGAAGGGCATGAGGTCGCGCTCGTCTTCCATGTCGGGAGCTAGCTCGGCGGAGGCCGGCTTCTTCAACGTGAGGCGAATGCCCTCGGAGTTCGTCGTCTCGAGCAAGTAGTCGAGCAGGTAGTTCACGACGGTCTTCGGAACGTTGGCGATGATCGAAAGCGCCCCTTCCATGTCGCCGCCGATCGTCGTGTAGCCGACGGCCTTTTCGCTCATGTTGCTCGTCTGCAGAAAGAGTCCGCGCGCGCTGTTTGCCCACGTCCACATGCGTTCGGCGCGAACGCGCGCTTGAATATTCTGACGCGCGAGAGGCGTCACCACTTCGCCCGGTTGCAGCATCTGCTTTACGGCTTCTTCTTCGAGTGCCGCTGCGTCGTCGATGGGGAGCACGACGAAAGGAACACCGAGCTCTTTCGCCGCGGCAGCTGCCGCCTGGGTCGTTTCGCTAGAAGAGTGCTTCGACGGCATGAAGAAAGCGCGAAGCGTCTCGGCGATCTTCTGCTTCCGGGCATCCGCGGGCGCATCTTCGTAGCGCTGTGACAGATAGCGGTGAGCGATGAGTAAACAGAGCAAGCTGTCTCGTCCGCCCGAAAGCGCGACGCCAATCGTCGAAAATACGCCGGTCTTCTCGAAGTAGTCCCCGAGACCGAGCGAGAGCGCATCGAGCAGCTCTTCGCAAAAAGCGATTCGCGATGGAGTCGTCTCGCGATCCATCGGGAGAAAGAAGCTCTTGTTGTGGGCGAAAGGGTACGCGAGCTTCGCTTCGCTCTTTTCGTGCGTCACTTTGACGACGTGGGTGGCCTGCGCTCCCTTTTGCTCGCGCTGAAAGTCGTCTTGATCCCAGCGCCACGTGGAGTTCTCCGAGCGCAACCTTCGCGTGCGATCTACATCGATCGTGACGGCGCTCACTTCTTCGCGGAAGCGTGGCGCGTCGAGCAGGAGCCTGCCATTCTGGGCAACGTACCCACCACCGTCGAAGATCAGTCCGTCGTTGGCGCCGACGAGATTCGCGTAGACGACGACGCACTGATTGTCGGCCGCACGCGTCGAGATCATCTCGCGACGTGTTTCGGCAAATCCCAATCGAAATGGAGATGCGCTGACGTTCACGACGATCTCCGCGCCGCGATAGCAACGTCGTCGCATGGGGCCATCGGGAGACCAGAGATCTTCGCAGACCTCGAGCGCGACACGACCGAAGTCGAGATCGAAGAGGAGATCGCCGAAGGGGATCCCTTCTAGCTCGTCGTAGAACCCCGCATTGCCGCGGGCAAACGTGCGGCTCTCGTAAAACACGTTGTAGAGCGGCAGCTTCTCTTTCGGGACGAGGCCCCAAATCTTTCCGCCCGCGACGAGCGCGGCTGCGTTGTAGAGCTGATTCTGTCTAGGGACCGTCACTCCGAGGACCGAGACGAGCTTCGCGCTCGCGGTCTCTTTGGCAAAGCGTCGCAGTCCTTCGAACTGGGCTTCGGCGAAGGACTTCCATTGAACGAGGTCTTCTTGCGAGTAGCCGCCGATCAATTGCTCGGGGAGGGCGAGGAGGCTCACTCCGTCGTCGGCGGCATGAAACGCGGTAGCGACGGCGCGCTTCACGTTGCTCTCGACGGCGCCGACCGTCGTATTCACGTTTCCGAGGCCAACTCGCAGAAGATCCATTGAAATCGAAGCCTAGACGTTGCGTCGGCGAAGTCGATAGACTTTCGCGGACGATGATCCGCGCCGTTTTGGAACCGCATCGCTCCTTCGAGATCGTGAGGCGCCGCACGCTATTTTATCGCGACGGCGCATCGGTCGAGCTCGATCGATCGGCTCACGTACGCGCGGCTTCGAGTCTCGTCTGGGTTGGAAAGAAGCTCGTAGCCGTTCAAGACGACGCCAACTTCCTCGCCGTCATCGATCCTGAAAGCGGAGAGGTGGAGTCGGTGACATTGCCTCCCTCCAGCGAGGGGCATCGCGAGTTCGACGATCTTCGCGGCAACAAAAAGTCGAAGCTCGATTTCGAAGGCGCGTTCACGGTGAAAACGAGCGACGGGATCGCGCTCTACGCGCTCGGTTCGGGATCGATCGCCGGCACGCGCGACTACATCTTGCGCGCACGCTTCGATGAAACGCTGGCGATCCTCGGCGTCGAGCTCGTCTTCGCCGGCTCCTTCTACGAGATGCTTCGAAGCACGCTCTCCTTTTCTGGAAGCGAGCTCAATCTCGAGGGGGCGCTCGTCCGCGGCGAGAAGCTCCTCCTTCTGCAGCGCGGCAACGGCGCGCCGCACGGAGATATCCTCCCCGTGAGCGCTTTCGCCGAGGTCAACCTGCGCGCGTTTCTCACCTATCTCGAGGCGCCAACCACCTCGGACCCGCCATTGCTCGAGAACGTGACCGCCATAGATCTCTCTTCGTTCGGTCGTTTGACTCTCACGGACGCCGCGCTCACGGAGGATGGCTCGCTCGTCGTCATTGGAGCCGAAGAAGCGTCGCCCGATGCAACCAGGGATGGAATCGTTTCACGCGTGGCGATCGCTTTCGTCGAAGGCGACGAGGTTCGATGCGTGTTCTTGCGAAGCGCCGATGGCTCGCTCCTCGCCGACAAGATCGAAGGGATCGCTGCCCTCCCGAATGGCGCGTTTCATCTCGTCGTAGATGCCGACGACCCGCGTGTTCCCGCGACGCTCCTCACCGTGGCTCCTCGATCGAGGGCTTGAGCGCGTCCAGTTCCGGACGCGCGCTCAGCATGTCCGAATTTGGGCGCGCCTTAGGTCAGACCTTTGCCCTTTGCAAGGGCTTCGCGAGTTCACATTCGCAACGCTGTCGTCGCAGTAGGAATTTGCGAGGACTCGTACCATACTCGGTCGTCCGCACCCTATGAGCACATCGACGCCTCCGCCGTCTGCGGCTCACCGCGTGGTTCCCATACCGCCCCTCAGCGTGAGAACGCTGCCCGATTCGCAGCCGGGCGAGTCCTCGCACGCGCCGAAAGGGAAGATCGGCCTCCTGACGCTGGGAGCTCTCGGCGTCGTCTTCGGCGATATCGGCACGAGCCCGCTTTACACGCTCAAAGAGTGCATCATCAGCGAGCACGTACCCAAGCCGACGAATGTTTCCGAGGTTGCAACCTCGGTCCTCGGCATCCTTTCGCTCATCGTCTGGTCACTCACGATGGTCGTCAGCGTGAAGTACCTCGCCTTCATCATGAAGGCCGACAACCACGGCGAGGGCGGTATTCTCGCCCTTCTCGCGCTTGCTCCCGAGCGTCTTTGCACGGGCAAGGGACCTCGGCGGGTTCGCTGGGTTGCCATCCTCGTCTTGATCGGAGCCGGCCTTCTCTACGGAGACGGGATGATCACGCCCGCGATTTCGGTCCTCAGCGCCGTCGAAGGATTGAAGTATCCGGGAGAGATCCGCGAGGCTGCCGGAATTCCGCCGAGTCACCTTGCGCTGATGCTGCGCGAAGCGATCCCCGCGGTCACGTGCGTGATTCTCGCCGGACTCTTTTGGATTCAGAAACGAGGCACGGGAAGCGTCGGGAAATTCTTCGGCCCCGTGATGTTGTTTTGGTTTCTCACGTTGGGAACGATCGGCACCATCCACATCGCCGGTAATCCGAGCATCCTCAAAGCGCTCTCGCCGCACTACGCCATCTCCTACTTTCTCACGCACGGGCTCCGCGGTTTCGCGGTGCTTGGCGGCGTCGTCCTCGCCGTGACGGGCGGCGAAGCCCTCTACGCCGACATGGGTCACTTCGGTTCCAAGCCGATTCGGCTCGCGTGGTGGTGGATTGCGATGCCCGGCCTCGTTCTCAACTACTTCGGACAGGGAGCGCACCTCCTCCTTCATCCCGAAGATGTCATTCATCCTTCGAAGGCGTTCAATCCGTTTTACGCGACCGTTGCCGACTGGGGCATCGTGCCGCTGTACATGCTGGTGGGCCTCGCCACCGCTGCCACGATCATCGCGTCGCAAGCGCTCATCTCGGGCGCTTATTCGCTGACGAGCCAAGCGATTCAGCTCGGCTACTTCCCACGCGTCGCGGTGCGCCACACTTCGAGCGAAGCGGAAGGCCAGATCTACATCCCGCGCATCAACGCGCTTTTGGCGATCGCGTGCATCTTCCTCGTTCTCTGGAAGCGCGAGTCGACGAATCTCGCTGCTGCCTACGGCATCGCCGTCACGGGGACGATGGGCATCACCTCGATCGTCTACCTCGTCGTCGCGCGCAACACTTGGGGCTGGCCCTGGTGGAAGGCCGGCGGACTCGTTGCGCTGTTCCTTTGCTTCGACATTCCGTTTTTCGCAGCCAACGCCGTGAAGTTCTTCGAAGGCGGATGGTTCCCGATTGCCGTCGGCGTCGTGTTCTTCATCGTCATGTACACCTGGCGTGTCGGGCGCACGCACCTCGGCGAGTACATCTTGAATCGCTCGCCGAAGATGGACGAGTTCCTAGAGAACCTCGACAAGCGGCTTACGGCCCGCATCCCCGGCGTGGGCGTCTTCATGGCCTCGAACTCCGCGCGCGTACCGCCGGTCCTCGCGCACCATGCCGATCGCATCCGCGTGCTCCACGAAATCGTGATCCTCTTCACCTCGGTGACGGAGCACGTGCCC